>JAGCTZ010000045.1 GCA_017963165.1 Treponema sp. | reverse complement strand
TTCGGGCTTTATGGTAATTGTAACAGTCTCTTTCATACTTGGTTTTTAAAATATAAACTTTTTGTTTACGTTTGTAAATCTTATGTTATAATTGTAAATGAGGAAAAAGCTATGAAAAAACTAGTGCTGTTTTTGGCTATTATTTGCCTGACGTTGCCTATTTTCGCAGCGTCAAAACCACAGTATGTCGCAATAGACCCTGCTCCTTTAAAAGCAAAACCTGCGGCATCTTCCAAAAAAATTGGTTCGGTTGAATATGCTTCTGCTGTTATGGTGCTTAAAACCGAAAAATCATGGGTGTATGTTCAGCTTGTCGATGATAAAAGTGTAGAAGGCTGGTTGCCAGCTTCGGCTCTCACTTCAAAGAAAATCAAAGATAAAGCGAGTGCTACCTCTGCTAATGCCGATGAAATTGCTCTTGCCGGAAAGGGATTCAATTCTACAATCGAAGCTGTTTATGCAGAACAGTATGAAATGAATTTTGATATTGTAGATTACATTGAAACTTTAGGCGCCGCTGAATCAGAAGCAATTGCTTTTGCACAGGCAGGTCATCTTAATGACGGAGGTGCAGAAGAATGAAAGGTATCCGTTCATCAATTATTTTAGGTATTTCTGCCGCTTTGATTTTTGCAGGCTTTACTTCTTGTGTTTCTTTACCGGTTCCTGGTGGAGACGAAGGCTTCAGCACCGAGATGGCTGTTCTTGGAGCAATTACTTCAAGCGTAGAATCAATCGAAAAAGCTTCTGAAACAATCACACCAGAAGAAGAATACTATATCGGCCGTTCAGTTGCTGCTTCTATTGCAACTCAGTTTCCTGTAGACCATGGAAATCTTCAGATGACAACTTATCTGAACAATATCTGCGAAACTCTGGTAATGAATTCCGACAAGCCATATCTTTTCAAAGGCTACTATGTTGTAATTCTTGATACTGACGAAATCAATGCTATGGCAACTCCTGGAGGCCACATTTTTGTAAGCCGCGGTTTGATTGACTGTACAGATTCAGAGGATGCTCTTGCAGCTGTATTAGCTCATGAAATTGCACATGTTCAGCTTGGTCACAGTGTTTCTGCAATTAAAGCAAGCCGTGTTCGCTCTGCAGTTTCTTCTACAACTAAAGCTGTTGCTGTTACAAGCATTGCTGTTGCTAATGAAAGAGCAGGTGCTTATGGAGTAAAGCTTTCTGATAAAGAAATGAAAAAGGTTATGGAAGCTGTAGATACTTTTAGCGACATGTCTAACGAAGTTGTAAAAACTCTTGTAAATACAGGTTTCTCAAAAGAACAGGAATTCGAAGCAGATAAAAATGCTTTGTATATTATGCAGAGTGCAGGTTACGATCCTTATGCCATGCTTGATATGCTTGGACAGATTGAAGAATCTTCAAGTAATACAGGCTGGGGTTCTACACATCCTTCTCCAAAAGATAGAATTAAAAAGGTCAACAAAGAACTTACAGCAATGCAAAAAGCTGGTACTATCGAAAAACAGGGAAAGGAAGTTCGTAAGGAACGCTTTGACGTAGAATACGAAGATTACAAGATTTTTGAGATAAACTAATGAAACATAAGAACAACAAACTTTGGTTCCGCTCCGTAATTGTAGCGCTCATCTGTTTTATTATAACAATGGCGCTGCAGCTTACGGGACTGTTCTCGTTTTTTGAAAATAAGACTTACGACCGCCGGATGATTTTTGCTTCAAAATATAAGGCTGCATGTGACGATATTTATTTCATTATTGTTGATCAGGAAAGTATAGACTGGGCAAAAGAAAATTACGGCTGGGGATGGCCATGGCCACGTGAAGCTTATGGAAAAATGATTAATTTCATAACAGCAGGAAACGCAAAGTCTGTTGCTTTTGATATTATATATACAGAGCCTTCTATCTATGGAAATTCCGATGATGAGGCTCTGGCTCAAGCTCAGAAAGAAAGCGGTATTGTTATTCAAGCACTCAATGTCCTTGTAGATTATCAGAATGGGACTGAAAAGAGTCAGCCGCCTATAAAACAGCTAAAAGATTCTGCCGCAATGCTTGGTGCTGTTGTAAGCGCTAAGGATGATGATGATATAGTCCGTCGTGGTCGAATTGAATATGAATACGATGGAAGAGTTTATCCAACCCTTGGAACTGCTCCAATTTTTATGGAAGGCAACCAGGTTGAGCTTAAGAAAATCCCACGCTTAAAGGATGGCACAGTTCTTTTGCGCTATCAGAAGGATATTGATGAATATCATCCTTCCAGCGCATACGATATTCTTCACAGCTATGATATTTATAATGGCGACGTAGAACCCGAAGACGACGAGTTTTATTATGAGCCTGATGAGTTTGAAGATAAATATGTTTTTGTATCTTACTACGCGCCAGGACTTTATGATATTTGTTCTACTCCGGTTTCGCAGGTTTTTCCTGGAGTCGGTGTTCACATTACAACACTTGATAATTATTTGACAGGAAAGTTCCTGCGCAAAGCACCTGATATTATTGTTTATCTTTGGATTCTTCTTCTTTCTGTTTTGGGTGCATTCTTTGTTGCATTTGCCTCTACCCGAAACTCTCAGAAAACTACAGTAATCTTTATGGCAATAGGATTTGTTGTAGGAATTACTCTTGCAATTGCAATTCCATATTTTATGTTTGCTGCGGGAATCTGGCTTTTGCTTGTTGCTCCTTTCGTAGCATTCTTCCTTTCATTCCTGATTTCTGTAGCCTTGAGTCTTTCTGTAGAAGGCAAGCAGAAACGCTTTATAAAATCGGCCTTCAGCCAGTGTCTTAGTAAAGATGTTGTAAATCAGATTATGAATGATCCGTCATCGTTTACACTTGGTGGAAAAAACTTCCAGATGACAGCAATCTTTACAGATATCCAGAAGTTTTCATCCTTCAGCGAGCTTTTAACTGCATCTCAGCTTGGTAGTCTTTTAAATTACTACCTCACTAAAATGTCAGATATCATTATTGACGAACATGGAACAGTAGATAAATACGAAGGTGATGCAATTGTTGCCCTTGTAGGTGCTCCTGTAGAAATGACAGACCATGCGAGCCGTGCGTGTGCTGCAGCCATTAAAATGAAAAAAGCCGAAGTTCTTATGAACCAGGAAATTGTTCAGATTGCTGGAGGCGAAAAACCTGCCAACATGGAAGAGGATTTATATGATGCTTTTAAGATTATGGTTGCAAACAAAAAAGTAATCTTTACACGCATTGGTATGAACTCCGGCGAAATGATTGCAGGTTACTTTGGTTCAGAAAATAAAAAGAACTACACAATGATGGGAAACAACGTAAACCTTGCAAGCCGTCTTGAAGGTGTAAACAAGCAGTATCATACAAACGGTATTCTTATTAGTGCCGCAACCCGCGATTTACTTGGAGATGCATTTATTGTTCGAAGTCTTGACCGGGTAAGAGTTGTAAACGTAAATACGCCACTTAGACTTTATGAGCTTCTCGAAACAAAAGAGGAAGCAACTCCTGAGCTTTTAAAATATGTTGAGGCTTGGGAAAAAGCCTTTGCCGATTTTGAAGCAAAAAATTATGAGAGTGCCGCCCAGCAGATGCAGGCACTTGCAGAGCAGAACGAATCGGACAATGTTGTGCGCTACTATCTTGAATTGCTTAATGATTTCTTCTTGAAAGGAAAGTATCCTGTAGCCGCAGATGACGTTGGTGTAGAGTATAATCCGGAAGACAGCGTATTTAAGTTGTTGCAGAAGTAGCCCTTCGATAGGCTCAGGGACCACTATAATCCTCTTGCCCAGGCGTAGGTACTTAAATATGGGTCTGGGCGGATTGGATCTTTTGTAGACCACACTTCTTTTATCTGGCCGGATGCATTAATTTTTCCAACTCGAACAACTTTATTCAAATGCTGGTTAGAGCCTTCG
>JAGCTZ010000044.1 GCA_017963165.1 Treponema sp. | reverse complement strand
TAATCAGTGCTATGAACCAAAAAAGTTCATTTCTTCTGATGAAAGAATTTCAAAACTTGCAGAAGAAGCATTATTCTATGCGAATAATAGGGCTGGAGAAAAAATTAATCTAACTTGCTCTTGACAAAAAACATAGGAGAAGGGGCAGGGCGCAACGCAGTGCGACCGAGGGATTTGTACAATCAATAATTTCCCCTCTTTGCTAATAGCTAAAAGCTAACCGCTAATCGCTTTTAAGAAGGTATATGAATAATTTCGCGAGGCTTACTTCCGTTAGCTGGGCCTACAATTCCGCGCTCTTCCATTTCTTCTACAAGACGGGCGGCACGGTTGTAGCCAATCTTAAGGCGGCGCTGAATATAGCTGGCACTTGCTTTTCCTGACTGTACAACAATTTCAAGAGCCTGATCGTACAACGGATCTTCGTCCATATTATTTCCAAAGAGGTCTACATTTCCTTCTTCGTCTTCGTCATCATCAACAAAAATCTGGTCGTCGATGTAATCTGGTTCGCCATATTGTTTAACGCATTCAACAACTTTTTCTACTTCGTTGTCATCAACATAAGTTCCCTGAATACGGATTGGCGCAGGGTCAACTGCAGAAGCATAAAGCATGTCTCCGCGACCAAGCAGCTTTTCGGCACCAACTCCATCAATGATAATCTGAGAGTCAATTCGTGAAGCAACCATGAAGGCAATTCGGCTTGGAATGTTAGCCTTGATTAACCCGGTAATTACATTTGTAGAAGGACGCTGTGTTGCAAGAACAAGGTGAATACCAACGGCACGGCTCATAGCTGTAAGACGTGCAACAATATTTTCCAGTTCTTTTCCAGAGGTTGCCATAAGGTCGGCAAATTCATCAATAATTACTACGATGTAAGGAAGCTTTTCGGTACAGATGTCGCGTTCCTTAATGCGCTCGTTGTAGCTTGAAATATCACGAACTCCAAGTCCATCAAGCAAAGCATAACGGCGTTCCATTTCGCACAGACAGAACTGAAGTGCCTGAATAGCTTTCTTTGGTTCTGTAATAACTGGTGTAAGCAAATGAGGAATATTATTATAAAGCTTAAGCTCTACAACCTTTGGATCAACAAGAATCATCTTTACGTCTTTGAAAGAACGCTTGTAAAGAATAGAAAGAATCAAACTGTTTACACAAACTGATTTTCCGGAACCTGTTGCACCGGCAATAAGCATATGTGGTGTTTTTACAAGATCAATCAGCTGGGCCTTACCAAGAATGTCTTTTCCCAAAACTACAGGGACAGCCATTTTGTTCCATTCAGGTAAATCCATTTCTATGATTTCGCGGAAGCCTACAACACTGCGGCGCTTATTTGGAACTTCGATACCAACTGCCTGTTTTCCAGGAATTGGCGCAACTATACGAACAGACTGTGCTGCAAGGCTAAGAGCAATGTTATCCTGAAGGGCAACAATCTTGCTGAGCTTTACGCCCGGAGCCGGAAGGATTTCGAACATTGTAACAACCGGACCTTTTTTAATTCCGATGATATCTGCATCAATATTGAATTCCGAAAGTGTCTGCTTTAAATCTATAGAAGCTTTCTTTGTTTCGTCATCAATAATCCAGTACTGGTCATCCTTGTATGCTGTAAGAAGGTTTGAAGGAATTATATAAGGACCTTTCTTTGCTGCTTTATGAGACTTTGGAGCAGGGCCTTCTATTACTTTGTGTTGTGGAGTATTTTCTTCCTGTTGTGCATTAAAGAAATCTGTAAGCTCGTCGGCTGTAAGATTATTTGCGTGACCTGCATTTGGATTAAGCTCTGGAGAAAGATCGCCATCATCTTCATCAAGGCTGTCATTTGCTTTTGAATTTGAATCGTCTTCATCCTCTTCGAATGCAGAATCGATATCAAAATCTTCTTCACTTATTGTTTCGTTTTCCTCATTTTCTTCATCTTGTTCATCAGTTTCGCCACGGATATCTTTTTCCATGTCAGATAAAACGCCGCTTGTTACCTTGCTAAAGTTTACGCTTTTTTCTGATTTTTCTGATTGAGCAATCTGATTGAAAACTTTGTTAGTTACTTCTAACTCTTCCGGAACAGGTTGAACGTCATCAGATAAATCTTCATCGGCTGGCACGTTGTTCATATCAATGTCAAAGAAATCTGGATCAAAGCCGTCGTCATATTCTGTGTCATCATCCTGTGTAAAATCCTGAATGTCTGCGGAGTCTGTGTTTTCTGTAATATCTGCAATTTCTACATCTGAAAAATCTTTTTCGGAAACTTGTGCTTCCTGTTCGGCTGCATTCTTTTTATTAAGATATGGAACATCAGACTGAGTTGCATTTTCATTAAGAACAATTTTTGATGAATATTTTGAAGTATCTAGCTGAGCATTTTCGGCGTCGGTATTTCCAGCAGCAGCCGAAGAACCGTCTGCTTCGTTATGAATTACGATTCCAGAAGAATAAGCTGGATTAGGGACAACTCTTTCTATATAGCGTGCTGCCGCGTATGGAGAATTTTCAGAATTGTCAGAGTTGGCTGCGGTGTCGGCGATGTTGTTTTGTGGTTCTGCAGGCTTTGCCGCTGTTGTATTGCCTGCTGGCATATTGTCTGCCGGTGGGAAAGAAAGTGCCGGATCATTTTCATCAATTTCTTCTGAATATTCCGGGGGCAGCTCTGTAGGTGCTGGTGGAAGATTGTTCCATTCAAGCTCGTCGGCAGCTGGTGCAGCGTCGTCTTCTGAAAGAAGTGCGGCATATTCTTCCTGTGAAATAATTGAGGCAGGATTTTTTGGCTCTGGTTCTTCGATAACTTCTTCTGCGGAAGGAGCTGGTGCAACAGTAGCAGCTGGAGCAGGTGCAGCAGCCTTATCATCAATTTTATTGTAATCGTCTATGCTTGGAACTTCGCCATCGTAAATCTCTTCTGCAGATTCCATAAGTGCTTCAAAAGATTCGTCCTTCTTTTTCTGCTTAAGTTTATCGAGGGTTTTGTCAAAGATATTCTTTTTTGCAGAAATCTTTGTATATTTAAATTGACCGTCTTCTGTTTCTTTTTCAACGTTTTCTTCAGACTGTGCGTCGGCATCTTCTGCTTCGTCATCTTCATCGTCATCATCATCAGAAAAGTCTGCAACAAATTCGTCTGAATTGTCTTCATCTTCTTCATTATATTTTGAAAATTTTGGAGCAGTTTTTCCTTTATAGAAAATGCGCTGATTAACGCTTTCGGCAATAACACCAGCCCCTATAATTTCGATGATAACAAGCATAAGTCCTGTAACTGCGGCAATCACGGCTTTTATCATTCCCGAAGCAGTACCACCGCTGCCTAAAACAGAGCGACAGATTTTTTCGGTAAAAACACAAGTAAAGAACGGCAGAATTGCAGTTATAAGACGCATTGTTTTCTGCGCAGTCCAGATTGTCGCAAAACAATAGAGTCCCGAAATTAAGAGGAAGGTTGGAATAAGTATGCTCGAAAAGCCATAAACGGTAATGAGCATATTACCAATATAATAGAAAATATTATTATGCCCCGGACCACCAATACCAAAGTCCAGAAGCTGCAAAAGCAGACAGATAGTAAAAACAGCGGCAAGAGACAAAAGAATTGTGCCTGTAATAATACTAGATTTATTAGACGATTTCATATTTTAATTATCGTCTTTTAGAAAAATGAGTTTAGTGTTATAATTTTTTTTATGAAGACTACTACTGTAAAGACTGTTGGTATTTTAACGTCTGGTGGCGATGCTCCCGGATTGAATGCGGCTATCAGAGCGCTTTGTGCGGCTGGTAAAAACAAATATGGAATGAAGTTTATTGGAATCCGAAACGGTTATCGTGGACTTATTGATAATGATACCTTTAAGATGGATAAGCTTGATTTGGATTCACTTGTAAAAGCAGGTGGAACCTGTCTTGGAACTTCTCGTGTAAAGCCATTTAAAAATCCTGTTGCTGACCCTAAAACAGGTCTTCTTCCTGTTGAAGCAATCAAAGAAACCTTTAAGAAAAATAAACTTGATGCTCTTGTTTGCCTTGGTGGAAACGGAACAAATACAACAGCATCTCTTCTTTATGATGCGGGCTTTAATGTAATTGGACTTCCAAAAACTATTGATAATGATATTGTTGGTACAGATGAGTCGTTTGGATTTCAGACAGCAATCCAAATTGCAACAGAAGGTATTGAAGCAATCAGAACAACAGCGCGAAGTCATCATCGTGTAATGGTTGTAGAAATTATGGGCCACAAGGTTGGATGGCTTGGTTTGTATGCAGGACTTGCTGCAAATGCAGATGCAATTTTACTGCCGGAAATTCCGTATGATATTAAAAAGCTTGGAAAATTTATTAAGGCTAAAGTAGAAGGTGGACAGGATTATGCAGTTATTGCCTGTTCAGAAGGTGCCATTAATCTTGAAGAAGCTAAGCTTGGTAAAAAAGAATTTAAGAAGGCACGCGAGTCGATGACTCAGTCTGTTGGATTCCGTGTTGCAAAAGAACTGGAAGCCGAAACTGGAATTGAAACTAGAACTTCTGTTCTTGGATATTTGCAGCGAGGAGGTGAGCCTAAGCCTTATGATATTATTCTTGCAACAACAATTGGTGCCAGCGCAGCCGACTTCCTTGCCCGTAAGGATTTTGGAAAGCTTGTTGCCATGAATGGAGGCCGAATAGAAGCGGTTCCTTTAAGTACAGTTGCCGGTGTTGTTAAACCAATTACCGAAGAAGATCCAGTTTTGCAGACAGCCCGCGATATGGGAATCTGTTTTGGAGATTAGCGGGGTCCCTGAGGCTCTCGAAGGGGGAGGAAAATGAGTTTTTCCGGTGAGTTAAAATGTCATCGTTGTCCCGAATGTAACGGTTATGGTTGTCCTGATATGCTTCCAGGTCTTGGCGGTGTTATGGATGGTCAGAATTTTCAGGCAAATGTAGAGGCTTGGAAAAGATTAGGTGAAGCTGTTGCTGGTCTAGATGCTGTTGAAATTACCCCGGGAAAACTTCGCTGCGGTCCGGTAACTGGTGCTGTAGAAAATATTGGTTTTGCCAACGAAGGTGATTTTTATTATCCATATTTGAAAAACGCTTATGATGCCGGTTTTGGCCTTTGTATCGGCGACGGCTGCCCTGATGAAAAACTTAAGTTTGGTGTTGCCGCAGTAAAGCAGATAAAAGAAGAAGCCTCTGGAAATGTAAGCGCCGCATTCTTCCTTAAGCCATATCCACAGGAGCGTCTTTTTGAACGAGTAGAATGGGTAAAGCCTTATGCAGATTATATTGGAATAGACATTGATTCATATAATATCCTTACAATGAGAAACCTCGTTCATCTTGAGCGCAAAACCGCTGCTCAGCTGGAAGAGTTCCGCGAAAAAACAAAGCTTCCTTTTGTAATAAAAGGCGTTTTTACCGATGCCGACCTTAAGCTTATAAAAGAAGTTCACCCGGAAGTCGTTTATATTTCAAATCACGGTGGCCGCGTAGAAACAAGGTTAGGCAGCACCGCAGATTTTCTTGCTCAGAATGCAAAAGAACTCAAAAAGTATTGCAAAGAGATTTGGATAGACGGAGGAATCCGTACCCGCCGCGACATCCAGACAGCCCTTTACTATGGTGCCAACCAGGTGATTATGGCCCGTTCCCCAATCAGAGCAACCTTTGATGACCATTATGATGAGTTTCTGAAAGAGCTGGGACTGTGAATTATTAATCAGAAAATTGAAAAAGGCTCTATCCCAGCAAATCCAGAAAACTCGTACAAACTGTAATATTTTACTTTAATGCTTCTTCAAGTACCTTAAGATTATCCTGCATAATTTTAAGGTAGCTGGCTCCTGAGTCTGCCTGCTTTTTTGTTGTTGACTGAATTGAATCCAAAGTCAAAACCTTTGCATTTTTGCTTTTGCTGTTTTGAATAATTGTTCGGGCAATTTTTCCATCGCCACTTTCAATTTTACAAACGGAGTTTAGATCAAGCTCATCAACCTTTTTTGAAAGAAAGATTATTGTTTCAAAGCTGGCTTCTGTTTCTGCAGAGCAACCTACAAAGGCGGCAAAGTAATCCAGTCCATAATCATCAACAAGATAGCGGAATGGGAAGCGGTCTCCAAAGAGAATTGTATTTCTTGTACCGGCCTTTACAACTGCGGCATATTGGGCATCAAGAGCATCGAGCTTTGCAGTATAGGCAGCAAGGTTGGCCTTGTAGCTGGCGGCATTTGCTGCGTCTTTTTCGCAAAGGGCTGCAGCAATTTCTGCAGAGAGGATTTTTGCATTGCGGAGTGAAAGCCAGACGTGTTCATCATATTCAACTTCTTCTTCGTCATCATGGTGGTGATGGTGACCTTCTTCTTCGTGATCCTCCTCCTCATGATCATCATCGTCATCGTGATGGTCTCCATCGTGATGATGTTCTTCTTCCTCTTCTTCCTGCATACCTTCTTTAAGTTCTTCCTCTTTTACCTTATCACCTAAAGTTTCAAGAAGATTGATTACTTTCATATTTTTATTTGTTGCATTTTTGAGGGCATCATCAACCCAACCGTCGCTTTCTCCACCAACATAAATGAAGATGTCAGCAGTTGCGATTTTTGCGATATCCTGAATTGATGGCTGGTATGAGTGAAGGTCTACACCGTTTCCAAGAAGAAGTGTGAGTTCAACCTTACCGGGATTTTTTCCCAGAATTTCTCGTGTCCAGTCATATTCCGGAAAAATTGTTGTAACAACCTGGAGCTTTCCAGATGCCTTATTTGTTTTTTTTGCCTTTGCAGCAAATACTGATGATGTGAGTGCGAGGAGAATTACAGCTCCTGCGAATATTTTCTTTAATTTCATTATGGTCTCCTTAATTAAGCTATTGCCTTTTCATCAAGACAACTTTTGAGTGCGGCCGTGATGGCTTCTTTGTCATATCCCTTTCCGATGATTACAAGTTGATTTACTCTGTCACCGAACTCCTCGTCCCAGGCTTCTTTTACGTCTGGATTGTATTCGAGGTATTCCTGCTTCTGCTTTTCTTCCAGAGCGTCTATCCAGTAGGCAACGGTCATTACCGAAGAGTTGCGACCGGCCTGTTCAAAAAGCTGCACGTTGGCATCTGCATCGGAAAACCAGATGTAGCCCTTTGCGCGGATAAGCTCCTTTGGATAATTGTTGTTTACAAAATTCATAAAGCGTTCGCGGTTGAAAGGTCTTTTTTCTTCAAACACAAAGCTTGAAATTCCGTATTCACCGGTGCAGCCTTGCTGAGCTCGGTTTGGTTCGTTCAGGCTGTTGATGGCTTTTTGAATTGCAGAAGATGAATCGATCTGTTCGTAGTTGAAAGGCTCTGTTGTTGTAATCTGATCGATATCGATATTTCCGTTTACACTGTGGAAGATTGGAGCGCGTGGCTGGAAGTCACGGATAATAGCTTCAACTTCTTTAAGCTGCTCTTCGTTTAAAAGGTCGCACTTGTTGAGGACGATGAAATTACAGAACTCAATCTGGTCTACAATGAGGGTGGAGATTTCTTCTGAAGTAAGATTATTTTCGTCAGTTGCAGCTTTGTCTGCCTTCTGCTTAAGGTCATCCAGGAACTCGCGGTAGATGCGGTCTGCATCAACAACCGTAACAACTGAAGTAAGGTAAACATTTGTTTTAGGATTGTCTTCTTCATAAGCGAGGAAGCTTGCGCTTACGACACCCGGATCAGAGATTCCAGAAGCTTCTACAAATACAACATCAACTGTATCAAGATTAGAGATTTTTTCAATCTGCTGAATAAACTCATCGCGCAGGGTGCAGCAGATACAGCCATTTTGAAGCTCGAACATAGGACACTCGGTTACGTTAGAGCCGTTCTTTTTAAGAATCTCGGCATCTACATTTATGCTTCCCATATCATTTACGATGAGGGCAACACGGCGTTTTTCCTGACGAAGCAGGTTATTAAGTAATGTAGTTTTTCCTGAACCAAGATAGCCTGTGATAAGGACTACCGGTTTTTTATTTGTCTTTTTCATGATGATTTAAATTCCTTCTTTTAGTAATGGCGAATGAATTTTTTTTCTAAATCATCAATTTAATTTTCTGCGAAACCAGGGTTGCAGGTACTAAAGTAATTGCAGAAAAAATAAGTAAATAAATATATTTGTATGATATAAACTCTCCGGTTTTTTGAACCAGGATGTCAAATGCTTTTTGTGTACTATGAATTATCTGCAGAACAAGACACACATGACAGTTTTCTTCGTGACAAAAATTTTCATGACCAGCATGAGAACCTTCAAAAATGTGGACTGAAAAAATTGCGAGAATAACAATCAGGGCTGTGGCGCTAAAAAAACTGCAAGACTTTTTATTCATGAACTTCCTCTTTTTGTTTTTTGGCACAATTATCGCAAAGACCGTAAAAAACAGTCCGCAGGGGATTTATTACAAAACCATGCTCGGCTTTTAAATGTCCGCCAAGTTCTTCTAGATGCTCACATTCAAGATGAATCAGGCGGCCACAAAGCTCACACTTAAGGTGAAAGTGTTTTTCTCCGGGATTACATTCTTCTCCCGCATATTCAAAACAGGCAGCGGAATGATCATCAATAAAATACTTCTGGATTTTTCCTTCGTTTACAAGCTTTTCCAGCTGACGATAAATTGTAGCTATTCCAATAGAGATTTTTTTTGCTTCAAAGTGGGCACGAATTTCTTCTGCAGTAAAATGCTTTCCCTGCATCTTGCTAAGATAAGAAAGAAGAAGCTCCTGCTGTTTTGTTTTGTAGGCTGATTTCTGCATTTTTTCTTAAATCCAAATTTGATAACGGTTATCAAATTACACTAAAGAAAAAAAATAGTCAATAGAATTTGAGAATAATTCTCAAATTGTTGGCCCAGAGAATGGAGCCTTTTTAACTCGCTCAATCTATATTTTTTTGTTATAGTAAGATTATCTAACAAAGAAGGAGATTTAAAAAATGGAATTCAGAAAAATTTTTGATACAATTCCTGAGCAGTTTGATAAGTTCAGACCACGCTACAGTCAGGAGCTTTTTGACAGTCTGATTGCTTATGCAAAAATTGGCCCTGGGAAAAAAGTGCTGGAGCTTGGACCAGGGACAGGGCAGGCAACTGAACCAATTTTGAACACCGGCTGCGACTACAATGCAATTGAGCTTGGCGAACATCTTTATGCAAAGATGAAGGAAAAATACGGTGACCGCCCTAACTTTAATATTGTAAATGACGATTTTATTACACATGATTTTGGTGATGTATTAGGTGGAGCTAACAATAATAGTGGCGCGCAAAAGTTCGACCTCATTTATTCCGCCGCAACAATTCAGTGGATTCCCGAAGATATTGCATTTTCAAAAACCTTTGAGTTGCTTGCACCCGGCGGCACACTCGCAATGCTGCTCACAAAGTCAGAATACAAAAGCTCAAACCCCGCTCTCCATGATGACATTCAGAAAATCTATGACGAATATTTTAAGCCGGAAACTCCATATCAGCACGGTCGCTTCCAATACCAGAACGCCGTAAACTACGGTTATGTAGATTTTGAAGAACGCGACTTTTACGGCAAACGCGAAATGACTGCCGACGAATATGTTGCCTTTAGCGGTACCCACTGCGACCACATGGTAATTGCCGAACCATACAAAACTAAATTCTTTGAAGGCCTTCACAATGCTGTGTTAGCCCATGGTAACAAGATTATCTTTAATGACACCTATGTCATGTATCTGGCAAAGAAGCCGGAAGCCTAGGAGGGAGTTTTATGAAAATACAATTTCCAAAACCAACAGGCCAGTATGCGGTTGGAACTTTTACTTATACAATCAAGGATCACAGAAAAGAAGTTTTACCCGCCGGTGGAATGCGCAGTATTGCTGCCCGCGTTTATTATCCTTGTACAAAAGAAAGCGTAGAGGGGCTGACAAAAACTCCCGCACTTTCTCCAAACATGGTTAAGGGCTTTAAAGCTTCCTTTCATGTTGCGCCGGATATTATAGATAATCCCGAGGTAAACATCAGCGAATGTTACACCAATGCACCACGCATTCCGGGTCAGAAGTTTCCCCCTATCATTTTTAATCACGGCTATAATTCGTACCGCGAAGGAAATTCTCTGCTTTGCATAGAGCTTGCCAGCCACGGCTATGTTGTAATTTCTGTGGCACATTCCTTGGAAGCTCTTTGCACCGAGTTTGATGACGGCAGCTGGCTTCTTTCTGACAAAAAAAATACTAAGCTTTATGACCCAATGCTTGGCGGTCTTTTTGCAATGTTCAAAATCATAAAATCAAAAGCCGGCGACCAGGGGCTTGCCCAAATGTTTGACCAGGCTCAGAGAAAATACTGCAAATACATGATGGGCCGCCTTCCGGAATGGATAATTGATAACGAAGCCGCCCTTGATTACGCCAAAAAAAATCTTTCTGACCTGATTGATTTTTCAAAAGGTGTTGGAGCAACCGGTCATTCCTTTGGCGGAAATACAGCCTATGCTCTTTGTGCCCGTAATCCTGATTTTGTCTGCGGCATAAATATTGACGGTGCTCTTTTTGGTGACTACAGCAATGACACCCAGACAAAGCCCTTTATGCAGATAAGCTGCCGGGATAATGAAAAGGCTGCTGCCCGCGTTTACCTTAAGCACACAAAACCCGTTTACAAAGTTTTATTCAAAGACATGAAACACATTGGTTTTGCCGATTCCAAATACACAATTCCAATGAAATCTGTTGTAGGAAAGCTTGAGCCGGACCTTATGCACGAAAATCTTTGCAAATGTCATCTGGAATTTTTTGATGCCTATCTTAAGAAAAGCAAAGCTGCCCTGGACCTTGCAGACAATGAGGTTATTAAAGTTAAGGAGTATTCCCCGGACTTAGAATAAAGGGGGAATTATCTTTCATCATTTACAATGTGAAGCACGCCGTTGTTTTCTAAAATCTCTTTTATGCGGGTGCGCAAAAACTCAGGCCTTACATCAGTTTGCGGCAGCTGGTCCAGTGGAATCCAGAGAATGGATTCTTTGGCATTATCCCAACCGGAGCTGTCACATTTAGCATCCTTTTTGCCCCGGCTTTTCATAAGGTAATAAAACTCAATTACATGGCAGTGGAGCGGATCATAGCCCAGATTTTTTTCTTTAAAAAAGTTTTCGCAGATTACAGCAAGACGGTCAACCTCATAGTCAACACCGGTTTCTTCTTTTACTTCGCGGACAATACATTCTTCTGATTTTTCATTCATGTGAACGCCGCCGCCAACCGTGTAATAGTATTTTGAGGTTTCGCTCTTTACAACAAGAAAGCTGCCGTCTTCAATTATGAGAGCTCCTGTTCTGTAGCGGAACCAGTTATCATCTGCCATAAAACAGCAGTCCGGGTAACCAATGCGGATATCTTTGATTTCTTTTTTATTTTCCATATCTTATTTCTTTTCTGATTCTAGCATAAATTGGTTGTGAGATATATACTTAAATCACAAACTTGGGAGCTTTTCTTATGAACAAACGACGACTTGGAAAAACAAACCTCATGGTAAGCGAAATTGGTTTTGGCGGTGAATGGCTGGAACGCCACGAGTTTGACGAATCGGTTGCGCTTATTAAATATGCCCAGGAGCAGGGGATAAACATAATCGACTGCTGGATGGCAGACCCAAAATCCCGCGACATAATAGGAGAGGCCACAAAAGATTGCCGCGACAAATGGTACATTCAGGGCCACGTTGGTTCCACCTGGCAGAATGGTCAGTATGTGCGTACCCGCGATATGAAGTTTGTAAAGCCTGCCTTTGAAGATTTGTTAGCCCGCCTTAAAACCGATTACATTGATCTTGGAATGATTCATTACGTTGATACAGAAGAAGACTGGAATAACAGTATGTCCGGCTCATTTCTTGATTATGTAAAAGACCTTCATGCCCGAGGGGTAATCCGTCACATAGGATTAAGCACACACAATGCTGTAATAGCTAAGCGAGCAGTTTTATCCGGTTTTGTAGAAATGATTTTGTTCAGCATAAATCCGGCTTTTGATATGCAACCACCGAGCGATGATCTTTATCAGATGTTTGGTTGGTATGAGGATAGCATGAAAGGCATTGACCCTCAGCGTGCAGAACTTTATCGCCTTGCAGAAGAAAATGATGTTGGCATAAATGTTATGAAAGGCTTTTTGGGCGGCAAGCTTTTTGATGCAGAAAATTCTCCTTTTGGAGTTGCCTTTACTCCGGTTCAGTGCATTCATTATGCTTTGACCCGTCCTGCCGTCAGCTCCATTTTGTGCGGCTATGACACTACTGCCCAGATTGACCAGGCCGTAGCTTATGAAAGTGCCAGCGCAGACGAAAAAGACTATGCCTCTGTAATTGCAAATGCGCCATATCATTCCTACAAGGGTCAGTGTACTTATTGCGGTCACTGTAAGCCTTGTCCGTCAAATATTGATATTGCCATGGTGAATAAATTTTATGATCTTGCAAGTCAGCAGCCAGAAGTACCGCAAAGCATACAGTCGCATTACGAGCTTATTCCTCACAAGGCCGCTGAATGTATAGCCTGCCACGCCTGCGAAAGCCGCTGTCCTTTTGAAGTAAAGATTGCCGACCGCATGAAAAAAGCCGCTGAACTTTTTGGCTGTTAGTGTGAATGGGGTATTGAAGTCTTCTTATTGTTGAAACCCCGCTTTTCTACTATAATCAGTCCTATGAATAACAAACATAACATGCAGCTCTTGCAGGAGCTTGCGGCTAAAAACGGACCTTTGTGTGTGGGACTGGATACAGACCCTTCTTATATTCCTGAAAATATTATCAAAGAGTATGGCAGTGGGGCTCAGGCGGTGCTGGCTTATAATAAGGCAATTATTGATCGTGTAGCTGCCGACAAATCTGCCTGCTGTTTTAAGGTGCAGATTGCTTATTATGAAGCAATGGGGCTTGAAGGCCTTAAGGTTTACGCCCAGACTCTTAAGATGGTGCGCGAAACCGGACTCATTGCAATTTCTGATATAAAACGCGGCGACATTGGTGCAACTTCCAAGGCCTATGCCCGTGCTCATTTTACCGGAGATTTTGAAACCGATATCATAACTATAAATCCTTACATGGGTTTTGATACCCTGCAGTCTTTTACAGAATATTCTTCGCCTGAAAAAGGAGGCAAGGGGGCTTTTGTTCTGCTTTGTACTTCTAACCCCGGCATGACTGATATTGAACATCAGGAGCTTAAGGCCGGTGGCTTGCTTTTGGAACGGGTAGGGGACGAAATTGCTAGAATTGGTAGTGATTTTGCCCAGCAGTATCCGGAACAGACCTGCGGGATTTTTGGCGCGGTAGTTGGTGCAACCCAGGTTGCCGATGCCCGATATCTTCGTGATAAATACAAGGAAACCTTCTTTTTGATTCCGGGTTACGGTGCTCAGGGCGGCGATGCAGAAATTTGTAAGACTTTGCTTGAACGCGCCGGTGGAACTGTAAACTCAAGCCGCGGTATTTTGTGTGCCTGGAAAAAGGACGCGGGGCTTGCAGAAAAGGCTGCTGCGGGTGTTTTGACAATGGATGATATTGCTGATGCAGCTGCGAAGGCGGCTATTGATAGTAAAGAGGACTTAACACAATAGATTGTCGGGTCAAGCCCGACAATGACATATTTGTCATTCTGAACTTGTTTCAGAATCTCTTTTATGATGAGATCCCGAAACAAGTTCGGGATGACAAGATCAGGAGGCTTTATGCCATCGGAATGTAATAAAACTTATCCTATATATGATCAGGCGCGGGTTGTAAGCTGTGCGGCTGTGGAAGGTGCTAACCCTAAGGGAAGTGTCTGGAGCCTTGTGGTTGAGCCAACAGGCAAAGGATGTGGTGCCGGTAAGGCGGTTCCTCTTCCTCTTGCGGGGCAGTTTTATATGCTGCAGGCAGTTAGAACCAATACCCTGCTTGGACGGCCTATAAGTGTTTTTCATGTGAATAAAGATGGGACTGCTCCAAGACTTGAATTTTTGATTTTACTAAAAGGCCAGGGTACAAAAGAATTATGTACCCTTATGCCGGATGATAAGATAAACCTCCTTGGATCTTGCGGAAATTGTTTTCCAGTAGTGGGAACAACTAACGGCCCTTCGACCCCTTCGACAGGCTCAGGGACCACAGCTAAAGCCTGCATCGTTGGTGGTGGTATTGGTGTTGCTCCGGTTGCGGGTTTCGCAGAAACTTTGCCGGCCGACTCCTACGACTTTTTTGCCTCTTTCAAAAGCGGTTCTTACGGTCTTGAACACATCAAACCTGCCAACCTCACAATCACAACAGATGACGGTTCGGTAGGCGTTCACGGAATGCTCCCGGCAGCTCTTACAGAAGAAACTTTGCGAGATGGTAACTACAGCGCAGTTTATGCCTGTGGACCAACTCCAATGCTTGCCTATGTAAAAAAAGTTGCCGAAGCAGCAGGCCTCCCTTGTTACCTTAGTCTCGAAGCCCACATGGCTTGTGGAGTAGGGGTTTGTCTTGGCTGTACAATCCAGACTACAGAAGGAAAAAAACGCTGCTGTACAGAAGGCCCTGTTTTCTACAGCCGTATTCTTGATTTTGAAAATCTTGACGGAACAGGCACCCGCGAAAGTGTTGCAGGCATAAAGGTTCAGCCACGCCGCGAGCCGCTCAAAACCGAGCCAGACCCTAGCGTTAAAATTGCTGGGGTCACCTTAAACAATCCTGTTATTGCAAGCTCAGGAACTTTTGGCTTTGGTACAGAATATGAATCTGTTTTTGATGTAAGTCGTCTTGGTGGAATTTCGAGCAAAGGTCTTACACTTGAACCACGTCAGGGAAACGATGGAATCCGCGTTCACGAAACACCGTCCGGTCTTATGAATTCAATTGGGCTTCAGAATCCTGGAATCCCGCATTTTATAGAACACGAGCTGCCTGCCATGCTCAAGCTTGGACCTGTTGCAATTGCAAATCTTAGCGGCAGCAGCCTTGAAACTTACACAAAAGGTGCAGAGCTTCTGGATAAAACAGAAGTTCCTATGATAGAGCTTAACATTTCCTGTCCTAATGTAAGTGCCGGTGGTGCTGCATTTGGAATGACCTGTTCTGCTGCAAGTGAAGTTGTTCGTGCAGTTCGTGCTGCAACTAAAAAGCCGCTTATTGTAAAGCTTACACCTCAGTCGCTTGAATTGAATGCTGTTGCGTTAGAATGTATAAGAGCTGGTGCGGATGCAATAAGTCTTTGTAATTCTTTCCAAGGCATTGCTATAGATATTGAACGAGGCGTGCCTGTTTTTGAAAAATTAAAGGCCGGCCTTGGTGGTCCGGCTGTTCGTCCTATTGCAGTTCGTCTTGTTTACGAGCTTGTTCAGGCAATAAATACGTTGCCGGCCGACCAGCGTGTTCCTGTTATTGCTATTGGTGGAATTGCTACCTGGCAGGATGCAGTGGAATTCATTATGGCTGGTGCAGACGCAGTTCAGGTTGGAACAGCTACCTTTGCAAATCCTCCGGCCATGATAGAAATAATTGACGGGCTGTCTGCCTTTATGAAGCGCAAGGGGTATGCAAAACTCGCAGATTTTAAAGGGATTATACAGGGCCCTTCGAGAGCCTCAGGGACTCCAGCTTCAACAATTGGGACTCCGGCTTCAACAACAGGGACTCCAGCTTCAACAACAGTGATCCCAAAGGTGTAGCTCATGTCTAGAAAAGTGTTTTTAGAAGGCCTTCGAGACGGTGTTCCAATTGGCCTTGGTTATTTTGCAGTTGCTTTTTCTCTTGGTATAGTTGCCAGAAATGCAGGACTTACTCCAATTCAGGGCTTTATTGCAAGCTTTTTTAATCTTGCTTCGGCTGGTGAATATGCGCTTTTTACTTCCATGCAGGCTGTAGCCTCTTTTCTGGAAATTGCCATAATTACACTTGTTGTAAACGCGCGCTATCTGCTTATGAGCTGTGCCTTAGCTCAAAGGTTCGATCCAAAAACACCGATGATTCACCGCTTTTTTGTAGGCTTTGGAATTACAGATGAAATTTTTGGTATAACAATTGCCCGTCCAGGAACAATTCAGCCTGTATATAATTACGGGGCAATCATTATAGCTGCATTTTTGTGGAGTCTTGGAACTTCCATGGGAATTGTAGCCGGAAATTTCCTGCCTGCCCGTGTTGTAAGTGCACTTTCTGTAGCTCTTTATGGAATGTTCCTTGCAATTATTGTACCACCTGCCAGAAAAAATATTGTAATTGCTATTGCAGTTTGCGTAAGTTTTTTGTGCAGTTATATCTGTGGAATTCTGCCGGTTGTAAAGGAACTTTCAAGCGGTACAAGAACAATTATTCTTACAATTGTGATTTCTACAGTTGTGGCTTTAATAAAACCAATTGAAGACACAGAATCAGACGACCCTTCGACAGGCTCAGGGACCCCAGATAATTCAACAGACACCTCGGCTGATGCTGTAGAATCCCAGGCACAAGGAGATGTAAAATGAATTCAACCCTTTACAACTATCTTGCTATCTTCACAGCCTTTGGTGTTTCATATTTAATCCGTGTGCTTCCGCTTACACTTATAAGAAAACCAATCAAAAACCGCTTTATACGCTCGTTTTTGTATTATGTGCCATACGTAACTCTTGCTGTAATGACTTTTCCTGCTATTGTTCAGGCAACACAATCTCCAATTGCAGGAATTATCGCACTTGCTGTAGGAATAATTCTTTCATTCCTTGGCGCAGGACTTTTCCCGGTAGCTTGCGCATGCTGTGCAGTAGTTTTTATAGCTGAAATGTTTCTATAAAAAGTAATAAAAAAATTTGCATATTCTCAATTCTAGTAATAGAATATATACCGAGACGATTCAGTAATCGGAGGAAAGCCTATGAATGCTAAATTAAAAAAAATAAGCATTATATTGGCAATCGCTGGTGTTATCGGATTAGTATTACTGTCTGGCCTTATTGATAGTATTGCAAGAAAACGTTTCCGCACCCAGGCCAACGATGACATGGAGATGATTGCCCGTGTAAAAATTGCAAGTTTTGAAACTTCAATGAAAGAGCAGCTTACCCTTGTTCTTCAAATGATGAAAATGCCGTCTATAAAGGAATATCTTATTCATCCTGATGACGAAGCAATCAAAGCTGCAGCTTTTAAGGATTTAGAATCCTTCAAAGAATCATTTAAATCAAAATCAATTTTCTGGGTTTCTGATTCAGACCATAAATTCTGGAGTGACATGGCGTACAGTTATGATGTAAATCCTGATAATCCGGATGAATACTGGTACAACATGACAATGTACGAAACAGATGTTTACAACTTCAACATTAATTATAACCCGTCACTAAAACAGACTAACCTTTGGGTAAATGCTGTTGTTAAAGACAACGGTAAACCTATTGGAGTAATTGGAACAGGAATTCCTCTTACCGATATGATTGCCGAAATGTATTCAGGTCTTGATCCTCGAATAACAATGTATCTTTATAACGATGGACTTGAAGTTACAGGTGCCACAGATGATTCAATAATAGAAAAAAAGGAAAACATTATTAATGTACTTCCTGAGCTTAATGATATTGAATATAAGTCCAGCGAACTGGTATTTAATACAATTAAATATTCTGAATATCTTGTTGCTCCAATGTCGCTTGTAGGCTGGCATATGGTTTTGTTCAAGGAATATTCGGCAGCAGATTACTTTAGCTTTGGTCGTGTTGCCATTATTTCTGGTTTAATTGCTGCTCTTATTGTTATCATCCTTGGTATTCAGATTATCAATATGGTAAATCAGCTTTCTATTTTGAATGATGCCGTATCTGATCTTAGCTCTGGAAATGCTGACCTTACAAAGCGTGTTACACTTAAACGAAGATCTATCTTCAGGGTATTTGGTCTGCTTGTAGAAAACGAAAACAAGTTTATTGAAAAGCTTCAGGGCATCATGAGTAATATAAAGACTTCGGAGCAGAATCTTAATACTGTCGGTGTTGATATGGCTGCCAGTACACAAAATACTGCAAGTGCAATTACTCAGATTATTTCAAATATCGATTCAGTTCATGGTCAGATTACACAGCAAAGCGAAAATGTTCAGGAAACTGCAGGCGCTGTAAATCAGATTGCAGCAAATATTGATTCCCTTGAAAAAATGATTCGTCTGCAGGCAGATGGAGTTACTCAAGCTTCGAGCGCTGTAGAAGAAATGATTGGAAATATTCAGTCAGTAAATACTTCTGTAGATAAAATGGCCGACTCATTTAATCAGCTTGAACGACAGTCTAAATCTGGTCAGGAAAAACAGAATGCCGTAAATCAGATGATTCACGAAATTGAAGACAAGTCAAAGATGCTTCAGGAAGCAAACCAGGCAATTGCAAGTATTGCAAGTCAGACAAACCTTCTTGCTATGAATGCCGCTATTGAGGCTGCTCATGCGGGCGAAGCAGGTAAGGGTTTTGCCGTTGTTGCTGACGAAATCCGTAAACTTTCTGAAACTTCTACTGCACAATCAAAGAGAATTGGTGAACAGCTTAAAAGCATTCAGTCTTCTATCCTTGAAGTTGTATCTGGTTCGCAGGAAGCAAGTCAGGCCTTTACTGTTGTTTCCGAAGAAATTGGCAATACAAACCAGCTTGTTACCGAAATTAAGGTTGCAATGAGCGAACAGAACGAAGGTTCTAAACAGGTTATTGATACTTTGCGTGCCATGAATATGAGTACACAAGAAGTAAGCAATGCTGCTCAGGAAATGATTGAAGGTAATAAACTGATTTTCCGAAATATTGCCGGGCTGCAGGAATCTTCGGGCGCTATGAAGTCCAGTATGGATGAAATGGCTGTTGGCGCAGAACGAATTAATGGTAGTGGTGAAGAACTGTCGGAAATTGTAAACAAGGTAAAGGATTCTATTACAGAAATTGGTGAACAGATTAATCAATTTACGGTATAGAATTTCCTAAAGCGGGGCGTTGCGGGGCGGCGGTTGAGCCCCGCTGGAAGGGGTAGGACGCAACGAAGTGCGGACGAGGGATTTTTTATCGGACGAATCAGAAAAAACAGTCCGCTGGACTATTTTTTCTGATTCGTCCGATTCTATAATTTCCCCTCATAAAAAACATTTGACGGCAGGCTAAACCTATGGTATCTTATAATTAAGATATAATAGTTTATCTTTTATCATTACATTTCTAGGAAGTAAAGCCATGAAGTTTTTTGATACTCATGCCCACATCGGGCTTATATACGATGACCCTATTGAACAATTACGCGTAATTCAGAAGGCTAAACAAGTCGGAGTTGCAAGAATTGTAAGTATAAATAACAGCCTTATGGATTTTCCAAAGGTTTATAATTCTCTTAAATCTGTGTCTGGATTGTACCATGCTGTTGGTGTTGCTCCTTCTGAAGTTACAAATCCGGGACCTGATTATGTTGCTACTATCGAAAAGTATCTTGAGCTCCCTAATGTTGTTGCTGTAGGCGAAACAGGTCTGGATTATTATAAGCAGTTTGGCGACAAAAGGTCTCAGATTGAGCTTTTTATTACTCAGCTTGAAATTGCGCAGAAGCATAATCTGCCTGTAATTATTCATAACCGTGATGCAGGTCGTGATGTTTATGACGTTTTAACAGAACGTATGCCTGATGCCGGTGCTATTCTTCATTGTTATTCAGAGGATGCTGAATATGCGCAGAAGTGTCTTGATAAAAACATTTGGTTCAGCTTTGCAGGTAACCTTACTTACCGTAATGCACGCAACCTTCATGAAACAGTTTTGAACATTCCTGTTGACCGTATTCTTATAGAAACAGAAAGTCCTTTTATGATTCCAGCTGAATACCGCGAGAAAAAGCGAACTATGCCGGCATATCTTCCTTCTACAGCAAATTTCCTTGCCGAAATGCTTGATATGGATCTGGAAGAGCTTAGCGAACAGCTTTGGAAAAACAGCTGCAAGGCATTTGGTCTGCCAGAGTAATGCTTTATCATCCTGTTTCAATCGGAAACATCAAACTTAAAGGAAATCTCTTTCTGGCGCCTGTGGCAGGCTACAGCGATGCGGCGTTTCGTTCTGTCTGCATAGAAAACGGGGCTTGCTTTACATATACCGAAATGGTTAGTGCCGAAGCTCTTGTGCGTAAAAACCTTAAAACAGAAATTCTTATGCGCCGTGCCTGCAACGAGTCTGCTTATGCTGTACAGATTTTTGGCGGTGAACCGGAAATTATGGCTCAGGCAGCAACGATTGTACGGGAAAAAACTCATTGCGAATGTATTGATATAAACTGCGGTTGCCCTGTTCCAAAAATTATTAAAACAGGGGCTGGAAGTGCCCTTACACGTGACCCTGACAGGCTTTTTAAGGTGGTAGAGGCTGTGGTTGGGGCTGTAAAATCTGCGGTCCCTGCCCTTCGACAAGCTCAGGGACCACAGGGGCAGGCTTCTCCAATTCCTATTACTGTAAAAATCCGTTCCGGTTGGGAACAAAAGCTCATTACCTGGCGCGAAGCTGCTCTTGCCGCACTTGAAGCCGGTGTCAGTGCCATAACAATTCATCCAAGAACAAAAGCCCAGGGCTACGAAGGTCATTCAGACTGGCAGATAATGGCCGATTTAGTAGAGCTTGTTGCGGGGCGTGTTCCTGTTTTTGGCAGCGGAGACCTTTTTAAGCCAGAAGATGCACAGAAAATGCTTGAACAGACTGGCGTAGATGCCGTAATGTTTGCCCGCGGTGCTATGGGAAACCCGTTTATTTTTAAGGATACAACTTCTTTGCTTACAACAGGTGCTTATGAACCGGTTCCTGCAGATGTAAGAATACGTACTGGCTTTGACGAGCTTGAGCGCCTTGCAGCAGAAACTTCGGAACAGCATGCGTGCCTGGAAATGAGAAAGCGATTTCATGCATATTCAAAGGGGATTCCGAATGGGGGGCCTTTGCGGAATGCAATTGTTCATGCAGCAACAATAAAAGAATATCACGAGATATTTGACCCGGTTCTGCGTAAGCCTTGAATTACTCCTAGAAATATTCTTTATAATACTATAATATATATTTGGGTAGGTTTTTGTTCTTTTTCTGAAAATCTTGCCGAAAATTAAAAGTAATGAGTTTTATACAGACAATTTCCGATTTTTTGGAATCCATTTTTAAACGTTCCTCTCCAGAAGTGCAGAAAAAGCAGCAGCTTAAAAAGCTCGATGCCGAATTACGTGAATTTGAACCTTGCATTTACAAAAATGGAAATCTTCAGCCAAATTTTGCAGAGGCAATTTACAGTCTGTACAAAAACACAAAGGTTTTAGATGACCTTTTCCTTACAACAGTAAGTTCTTCTGATATTCCACGTCAGCATCGTTTTGAAGCTCAGCTTATTCTTACAGGTTATACATCAGAATATCAGTCAATTATAGAAGGTCTTTCTTTTGACGCTCGCAAAGAAGAAATAATGAATGAACCTCAGAATGCAGAGCGTATTTATATTCATCAGCGTACACAATGCGAAAAAGTAATAAAAGAACTTAATTCAGAAAATTTCCGTCGAATCGACAAGGATATTCTTTCGCTTCGTCAGCTTGTAGATTTCTGCCATATTATGTTTGTTCCGCTACTTCAGATTTTTGACTTGAATTTTAAGCCTGGAGACTTTTCTTACAGACCTGTTTATAGCGAAATTCCAATTGCAAAAGCCGTAAACCTGCTCGAAGATCTTTACTATCAAATTTCGGGAATGAGGATTACTACTTCTACTGCAGATCAGGTAGTTGCTCTTGCACAGCTTAGAAAAGGAACTGTTCTTTCTAATGATGAAAGCGAAGTTTATATTTCAAGTCTTAAAAAAATCAATTATGTGATTTCAAAGATTCTTACTGTAGATCGTCTTAAGACACTTGTTCGTATGGCAAAACAGAATGTTACATATGAACCGGATGTTGCTTCGTATACAGGTTCTCCTCGTCAGGAATTTGCAAATACTTTCCAGGCCCGTTTTGATGCCGATGAACAGCGAATCAAAAGCGAAATTCAGGATGAACAGATTACAAGCGAAGTTTCTACACTCTTTAAGAATGTTCAGCTTGATACATTGTTTGGTTACAATAACGACTCAAATATAATGCTTCAGCCTACTGTTACACTTTCGTTCCAGTGGATTCTTCCTATGCGAATTCTTAAAACCTTCCTGCGCATTTATCTTGGCGATGGTGTAAAAGGACTTTTGAATGATATTGTAATTGAAGGTTTCTTTAATAATCCGGCTTATAAATCAGAGTTTTCTACAACAGTTTATGCGGCAATTAATGCTGCTACAAAAATGCAGGAATTTGAAGATTCCTTTGGAAATGATCAGCACAATAGTATTGCTGTTATGCAAAGTTATGTTCAGGACAGCCATAAAGACAAGGATTTTTACCGCAAGCTCGAAAAAATGGTTGTTACAACAAATAACGAAGCTCATCAGCTTTTACAGGCAATCACAGGAAATCTATTTAATTTATATAAATACTTGGGAGAACTGCTTGCAGATTCTAAAAAGCCATCCAGCGAAATTATTTCTAATCTTAAAGTGCTCATGATTTCATCCAGAAACAAAGAAAACACAAATACTTTGGAAATTCAGCACCCAGATTGGAAAATATTTTTTGAAATTATGAAAAACTATGTTATTATTAATACTAGCGGAGATGTTCAATAAATGGCTGTGGATGAAAAGACAAACAATAAAGATTCTCACCCAAGTGAAAGAGTGCTGCTTGAGCAATCAAATTACTATGAGAAGCGCATCTATGATCTTGAGCAACTTATTGATATTGCATGTTCTTTCTGTTCAACCTTAGACTTTAGCAAGCTTCTTGAATCAATTGTTTATATTTGTATGGCACAGATGCATGTTCTTGGTGCCGAAATTTTTGTACGTGATCCAATCACAAATGATGTATTAAATCTTGAAACTGCAAAACCGGCAAAATCGGGAGACAAGTTGTCTATTCCTGTAAACTCTGCTGTTGCTTCTTTGCTGCTTACTTTGAACAAGCCGGTAACTATTCCATATCTTAAGGAATTTGTTAAGAGCGACAAGGACCTTAAATGTCTTGAAAGTCTTTCGCCAACACTTATTGTTCCTCTTGTAGAAAAGAGCAATCATCTTAGCGGTATTCTTGTTCTTCAGGAGCGTATTGCCATAGAAGAAGAAACTGCTTATACAGAATATGAACAAAACATGATAATGTCTATTGCATCACTTGCTACTGTTGCAATAAACAACGCTTCGCTTATGGAAATGTCTTCTACCGATATGATGACACATCTTAAGCTTAAGTATTTCTTCTTTAATCAGCTTACAGCCGCAATTGATAAAGCAAAACAACAGAACGAAAATATTGCAGTTCTGATGTTTGATATAGACTTCTTCAAAAAATTTAATGATACCTACGGTCATGAATGTGGAGACTTTGTTCTTATTACTGTAGCAAATCTTATTAAAAAAAGTCTGCGCGAAAGTGATATTGCAAGCCGTTATGGTGGTGAAGAATTTACAGTTCTTTTACGCAGAGGCAAAAAAAGCGTTGCAATGAAGGTCGCAGAACGTATCCGCAAAAAGATAGAAGGCTATGATTTTGTTTATAATGACCAGCATCTTCATGTAACAATTTCTGCAGGTGTTGCTGTTTTTGATAAGGAAACAAACCCTGTTGAACTTCCGAATGTCTTTGTAAATCAGGCTGATACAGGCTTGTATATGTCAAAGAATAACGGTCGAAATCAAGTTACATATTTTGATCCTACTGTGCACAAGCTTAAAGAATTTGATGACTAAGACACCGTTTTTTAGAAAACCATTCAAACATGTTTATTTTCATGCATCTCTTTGTATAATCCTTATCAATTTTATTGTTTATTTTCTGTGTAATTTTAATCCAAACCTCAAGGCGTATCTTGCCCTTAATGTTTATTATGTTGTGAAAGGAAAAATGTACTGGCAGTTTGTTACTTATATGTTTGTTCATCAGGGCATAAGACATATTTTGCTTAATATGCTGGGACTTTTCTTTTTTGGAGTAGGGGTAGAGCGTGCCATAGGCAGTAAGGAATTCCTGCTTTTTTATTTTGTAACGGGTATTTTAAGCGGAGTCTTTTCTTTTTTCCTTTATTATCTTACAGGAAACTACCGAGTATTTTTATTAGGGGCCAGCGGTGCAGTTTATGCAGTACTTTTTGCGTATGCTGTATGCTTCCCGCGCTCTATGATTTTTATCTGGGGTATTTTACCGGTTCCAGCTCCTATTCTGGTGCTGATTTATGCCCTTATAGAAATTTTCAGCGGATTCTTTGGAACTTCGAATGTTGCACATTTTACACATTTGTTTGGATTCCTTGTTGCAGCTCTCTATTTTATAATCCGAATGGGAGTACATCCTGTTAAAATATGGAAAGACAGTTATCGAAAGTAAAAGCTCTTGTTTCTCTTGTTTTTATCTGTGCATTTTTTATGCCGGGGGCGTCTTTTCCTGTTTTTTCGGCTTTTGCACAGACTCCTTCGATAATTCAACATATTAGATTTCCCATCTGGGCAGAAGTTGATGCATATCCTGGAACCGAGGCGGCTGCTGCTGATGTAGAAGCACAGGAATATGCTTATCCAATTTCCAGAATAAAGGAAACTGTTCCGTTTTTGATGGAAGGGCTTGTTTACGGCTGGGATTTTGTCTATGTTCCTTCTGATAAAACGCGTGGTGTAGAAGAATATATGGAAATTACACCTGTAAGATCGGCCGGGGTCCCTGAGCTGCGTGTGGTTCCTGAGCCTGTCGAAGGGGTCGAAGGATCCCAAAAACAAACATTTCTAAATATAAAATATTCATCTGTATGGTTAGAAAACAATCGTTTTAATTGCTGGGTCGACTATACACGTACCGATTATGAAGTTCAAATTTATAATTTATGGGCGTCGATACAAAATCCTACGATTCAGGGGCGTGGTTACGGCGATTTAAGCAAAGGTTTTGATGGAATAAAAGAAGCCTCACAGGAAGCGCTTAAAAATGCAGTCCGCGATTATTACCGCAATACTATAAAAAATAAGCCAAAAGAAATTACAGGAAAAGTCCTTTTAAGAAAAACACCAATGCTTGGAATTGATTCAGGTCGATATGTAATAATTCTTGATTTTTTTCTAGAATGCGGTACAATAATAGAGTACACGCAGTTTTAATGTGTTGTCTAAATGGAGGTTTATATGAAGAAGATATTTTTGATTTCAGCAATACTTGTACTTAGTTCATGTCTTTTTGCACAGGGCGTTACAGGACGTGGTGCCACAGAAGATATTACAGATGCCGAAACATTTGAAGCACAGAAAACAAAAACAGAAATAATAGTTCCAAAGGATATTCATTCAAAAGATACATCAGCAAGTGTGAAAATTGAATATTCTCCTATGTATGATGAAGTTCGTATTTATTATGAATGTATGTATGTAACTTATGATCGTGGCGAAGCAATGAATGCTGTTCTTGAATGTCTTGAAGATTTCCGTGTTGAACACAAATATAATCTTTACCGCTATCTTAAAGATGATAAGGAAAAATTCTTCAAGGATGACAGAGGCCGTCGCAAGGCACAGTACATTTCCTATGTAAAATTTTACCGCTAGGTATTCTTATTTTATCTAAAATATAGTAGAATAAATGCCGGTGTGAATTAAAAATTCGCATCGGCTTATTTTTTTGTAAACACGTCATTGCGAAATAAAATACGTCATTGCGAGCAAAGCGAAGCAATCCATTATTAGATTGCCGCGCTTCGCTCGCAATGACAAAGCTTTTTCACTATGACGAGGGATTATCAAAATGGACATCAAAAACATTATTAAAAACCTGCATCCGCTCGAAATTAAAGTTTTGTTGAAGTATTCGGGACAGGATGAACTTACTTCAGAAAAGCTCCAGAAGGAACTGGACTATAAGGAAGGTCATGCAAACCAGGCCTTCTCTTGGCTTAGCGGTAAGGAATTGCTTAAAGAAATCCGCCGCACTCCACATACATATTTTGAAATTACAGATTATGGCCGCGCAATGGCTAAAACAGGCACTGTAGAAGAGCGCATGGTTAACTTCTTGAAAAACGACGGTGCTCACACAATGCCGGAAATTGCAGCAGGCATTGGCCTTGAACAGAAGGACGTTGGTTCTGCTTTTGGTCCTCTTGTAAAAGAAGGGGTTCTTAAAATGAATGCAGAAAAGAAGGTTGAATATACCGGAGCTGCATTACCAGAACGTATTACTTTAACTGCCGGATTGATTAAAAAGGCTTGCGAAGCAGAAGACGGCTTGCTTAACAAGGACAATTTGACAGGTGCAGAAATAGAAGCAATGAACGGCCTTGCAAAAAAGCGTGGTGCTGCAGATGCTCCTTTCAAGATGATTGAACGCGAAACTGTATTCTATAAGCTTCAGAGTGGTTTTGAAGCAGTACGCGACGCTCTTAAAAATGCCGGAATTACAGGTAACGAAATTGGTGAAATCACACCAAAGATGCTTGCTACGGGCGAATGGAAAAATGGAACCTTCCGCGGCTACAATATTGCTGTTCCACCTGCACGTATTATTCCGGGACGCACAAACCCTTATGTACAGTTCCTCGAAAGCGTTAAAGACAAGCTTTGTTCTCTTGGTTTCCAGGAGTTTGACGGTCCGCTTGTAGAAACAGAATTCTGGAACGGTGACGCTTTGTTCATGCCACAGTTCCATGCTGCACGCGATATTCACGACGTATACCGCATTAAAAATCCTACTCATGCAAAATTTATTGAAGAACCATATTTGAGCAACGTAAAGGCTGCCCACGAAACTGGTGGAAACACCGGTAGCCGTGGCTGGAACTACACCTTTGATAATGAGTTCACACGCCGCCTTATTTTGCGTTCGCAGGGAACAGTTCTTTCTGCACATCAGCTGCACAAGGCAGAAGTTCCTGGAAAATACTTTGGTATTGCCCGCTGTTTCCGCTACGACAAGGTAGACGCAACACATCTTTCCGACTTCTATCAGACAGAAGGAATTATTGCAGGAAACGATGTTACTTTGCGCGACCTTTTGGGTATGCTCAAGATGTTCGCAACAGAAATTGCCGGAGCAGAAGAAGTTAAATATGTTCCAGGTTACTTCCCGTTCACAGAACCTAGTATCGAAGTTCATATCAAGCACCCTGTTTTGGGCTGGTTCGAACTTGGTGGTTCAGGTATCTTCCGTCCAGAAGTTACAAAAGCTATGGGTCTTGACTGTCAGGTTCTTGCCTGGGGTATTGGTATTGACCGTATGGCATTGATGGCACTGGGACTTAATGACCTGCGCGAATTGTTCTGCGAGGATATTGAAAGAGTAAGACTTCGTAAGGCTAAGTTCTAAATAACGAGTCGCCCGATAAATCGGGCTCTGTGCCAATCTATCGATGAACCTAAACAAACCCTTGCGGCTTTGTTTTTAACGGTTCTTCGATTGTAGGCATCTGCGAAGATATTGAGAAAGTAAGGCTCCGCAAGGCTAAGTTTTAATTAGTACACAGCAATCCATCATAAATAACCAATTTCGGAAATTTTCCTTGACAAATTCGGGAGTTGCCTTCAATAATTATTTTTGAAGAGAGTAAACTTTTTGATGTTGCCAAGGAGATATTTATGAAAGCACTGTACAAAAAGAGATGGGGGGGGGTACTAATATATAGTATATTGTTGCTTACCCTCCTTTCTTTATTCCCATCTTGTAAAAATGCATTTGATGTAGCAAAACCTACAGAAAAATCAAACAAAAGAACAAACCAAACAAAAGAACAAACCAAACCAAAAATAGAATTACTAGAAACCGACGACGGTTTTAAATATGCAGCCAGCGAAAGAAGTATAGCTATATATGGTCTGAGTGACGAAACAGACCGTGTAAATCTTATAATTCCAGCCGAAATTGACGGAAAACCTGTTACAGAAATTGCAGAAAAAGCATTTTCCAATGAAGATTCCATTCATTCTGTTCAATTTCCAGAAACATTGGAAATAATAGGAAAGAATGCATTTACTGGTTGTGATAATCTTATATCAATTGAGCTGCCAAAAAATGTTAAATCTATTGATACCGCTTTTGGAGGCTGTCAGTCTCTGGAAACAGTTATTCTTAATGAAGGTATTCAGAATATAAGCAGGGCTTTTGGCTCAACTCTAATAGAAGAAATAACAATTCCGGGTAGTGTTACTTCAATGGAGGATGCTTTTAGTAATTGCATGAAATTAAAGACAGTAATACTTTCAGAAGGAATATCATCTATTGATGAACATGAATTTTATAATTGCAAAAACCTGACAACTATAGAACTTCCTAAAACTATAACAGAAATTGGTGAAAGTGCTTTTAGACAATCAGGTCTGGAACAAATAGAATTTCCAGATTCTCTAAAAGTGATAAAAGACTGGGCTTTTTATGATACAAAGCTTACAAGTGTTGTCCTTCCTAATGATATAGAAACAATAGGTAATTGGGTTTTTCCTTCATCATTAAAAGCAATCAATATTCCAACAAGTTGGGAAAGCATTGATAATAATTTTTTTTCAGGTGTAGAAGAACTTTATATTCCTGCAAATATAAAAAAAATAAATTGTCGTGCGGGCGGACCTACAAAGAAGCTTATTATTGCCTGTGATATGCCGGAAGATTTTTATGATTTTACATTAGATAATGCCAATAATACGAATAGAGACACTCCTATTTGTGTTTATGGCGAAAAATTTGATATTGAAAAAGAAAAAACCGAAACCTGGATAGACGATGATGGAACGGAATATGAAGAGACATATACACGCACAGAAAGCTATAGAAAAGGTGTAGAACTTATTATTGAAGATAATGTAAAAATTATTTCTGGTAAAATTTTAAGCGGAAACTTTTCGTCTATTAAGCTCGGTAAAAATGTAAAGCTACAGGATTTTAATGTAAGGGAATTTGCTTCCGGCGATAACGATGAAATGACCAGACTCGATTCCTTAATTGTTGATAGTCCAAATCAGGCATTTGAAAACTGCAATATTCAGGTTGGGAAAATACAGTTTGATGTTGATGTACCGGTTACAAACTGTGAGTTTAAAACAAATAATATTGTCATAAACACAGATTTAACTCAGATGCAACGAACAACATTTATGGGCGATGTAAAAGATGCAGAAAACGGTCATTACGAATATGATGATGAAGGAAATTATGTTTATATAGAATCTGATAATCCGTATAAGGCAAAACTTGTTGTTTCCGAAGATGATGCAAAGGCAGAACTTGTTATTGTCGATGGCGTAACATTATTACCTGCAAAGTTTGAGGGGCTTCATTTTATAAAAGTTCAGATTCCAGATTCTGTAATAACAAGGACTGTAGCAACAGCATTTTCCAGATGTATCTTTGATTGCGATTTTGATTTAGGACAGTATTTTCTTACTCCTGAATATAGAATAAATCCTTGTGTTTATAGATGTATTTTTTTTGATGATTTAATAATACCAGAAGGATGTCCTGCGTACAGGCTTTTTGATTACTCCGATTTACAAAAGCTTGAAGTTCCGTATCTGACTGCTGCTGAAGAAATGATGTTTCTTCAAACAGATCCTGAGAATACGACAAAGGTATCTGAATGGGATTATGCCGGAATGATTACCGATTGTAGTATGGAAGAAGTAAACTTTACCAGCTCTTTACCAAGGCATTTATTTACACTGGTTCAGCTGTATTTTGGTGAAAAAGTTAAATCTTCACGCTGCAGCATTAAAAAGATTGTACTTTCGTCAGAAATTACTCAGATAGAAAAGTATATGTTTATGGGTATAAGTGGATTAAAAGAAATTGACCTTTCCAATGTAACATATATAGGAGACTACGCTTTCTCTAACTGCAAGGATTTGGAAAAAGTTATTTTTGGTTCAAATCCGACAATAGTAAATCAATATAGTTTTAATGAATGTGCGAATGCAGAATTTATATTTAAGGGTCCTATCATAATGGATTCAATGGACGAAAAATGTTTTTACAATTGTAAAAAACTTACTTCCTTACCACAAATAAAGGGTGATATTGCAGAATATGCATTCGCAGCTACTGGAATAACAGAGTTTGTTGTACCATTAAATAATTTTTCTGGCACGGCTTTTGAAGAATGTAATTTTACGTCTATAACAGTCCCAGAAGGTTCTACGGCGAAACTTAAAGATGGTATTCTTTATGTAGATTATTATGAAGAGGAATCTACCTATGATTATGAGAAGGAAGATTATATCTATCAAAATGTTTTACAAGGAAAGAAAGCTCTTACATGTATAAGAAATGTACTTCCGGAAAATATTGTGATGGATGAAGATGTAAAAATGATAGATTATGGATGCTTTATGGACTGTGATAATATAAAAACTGTGACAGCCCCAGGACTCATAATTGTTAATGAAAGAGCTTTTTATAATTGTACAAATTTGCAATCAGTCAAGGTTTATGGAACAGTAAGAAAAACTCATAATGATGAAGAGAACAAGGATTATTATTCTTATTCTGGATGTAACTATTATACAAGTGCCTTTGAAGGATGTAAGAAACTTGAATATATTTATGATTCTGATAATAGGAAAAATTGTTTTGGTTCTTCAAGACTTAGAAATTATATGATAGGGCAAAGAGCTTTCAAAAATTGTTCTTCCTTAAAAGAAATAACGGTGGCTTATAATCAATTAATAATAGGTGATGAAACTTTTGCCGGCTGTTCATCACTTGAGACTATTCATTCTTATATTTGTGAAAATGATATCCACTGGGTCGACAATGCTATGAGGAAAGAACGTTTTAAAGATTCACCTTTATTGAATAAAATTTATTGTTATTATTATTTTGCTCATGATGGTTATTATTCAGGAATCTGGGGTGGAGACTGGGGTTCGCTTGGTAGAGCAAAATTTACTTATTGGTTTGAGGGATTAGATAATATAACAGAATATGTAAAAATTTCGGAAGAAGATTTTAAAAACTGTACAGGAGCTATACAATGAAATTAAATAAATTCTTTTTTGCAAGTATTATTACATTTATAATTTTATGCTTTTCTTCCTGCGATTTATTGAATCCGCCACAGGAAGAAGAAGTTGTAACAGTAGAAAGTATTTCGGTTGGTTCTGAACCATATAAAAATACCTATGATATTACAGCACAGGAAGTGTTTAATTCAAATGGGTTAATAATCAATGTGGCATATTCTGATGGAACTATTAAAGAGAGTAAAAAATATACACTTTCGCTGGAAGATGGTACTTTTATTTATAACGGATTTAAGTTTGAAAAAAAGTATGTCGGACAGTTAAAAATTATTGTAAAATTTAAAGAAGGTGAACAGGATTTTGAAACTAGTTTTTATTTAACAATTGAAGAAACTGTATTGAATCCGCAAAACCCAGGAGACAATACGCAAGATAATCCACAAGATAATACACAAGATAATACACAAGATAATACACAAGAACAGGATCCGTACGAAGGAGTTCCACCAGAGAAACAGGTAAAAGATATTGTTGTACATGCAGAACCTAAAAAATATGCCGAAGGCGAATCTTTAAATCTGGAAGAAATGGATGTATTAGTTCAGCGGGGGACAGGTTATTGGAATTATATAGAAGATTATACAATAAGCATTGTTAATAAAACTACGGGACAAGTTTTATCTTCTACAAAAAAACTTCCTCTTGGTGAATATACTGTAGTTATAATCTATGATGATGGTATCAAGGTTTGGAAAACAGATTATTCAATTACTGTAACAAAACCTTATGATATTGATGAGTTTAGTTATTCAACCAATAACGGAAAAGCAACAATCGGCGGATTTAAAGGGAAAAAAACTACACAAACAGAAACTCATGAAGAAGAAACCTACGATTTTGATGCACCATACGAAACAGTTTATTCACAGCCAGAAGATTTTGAATATGAATTTATAAATGGGTCGGAAACAGATATAAGAATAACTTCTATAAAACCAGAGAGAAGATATTTAATCACAGATCTTACAATTCCTGCTAAAATTGGTGATTATAATGTAAAAGAAGTTTCATGCGATATTGCTCTTTATGAAGGTGAAGATGATTTTAAATTTGGGTTAAATGTTCGTAATTTAATTATCGAAGAAGGTGTTGAAGGTTTAGTAGAAGGTACAGTTTTCTGGTCTTGGGAAAAATATCAGCAATTCTTTGATTGGGTATCCCCATATTTAAAGAAGCTTGTTTTACCAAAGGGTTTTTCACTAAAAATGAAACAATTTAATTATGGAACATATGATAATTATTATTTCTATATAAGGGGTGATCAACTTGAAGATCTTACGCTACCTTCAGATTTAACCGTAATTAAGTTTGGAATAGCATGTAAAAAATTACAAAAGTTGATATTACCTGAAAGTGTTACAGAAATAGAAGGAGAATTATCGCTCCAGGGTATAAAAACAGAATGGCGTGTACCTGAAAGTGTTACAGAAATAAAAGGAGGGTTATGGCTTAATTGTCAGAAAATAACATTTCCTGCAACTCTTAAAAAGATTTCGTGTGCTATATCGTTACCAGAAGCAAAAGAAATTGTGTTCGAGGGGGAAACAGAACTCGCTGGTGGTTTTGAAGGTGGTTTATATATTCCAAAAATAGAAGAACTTACTGTTACTGGTACTATTAATGCAAAAGTATTTGATTCTCGGGGTTACGATGATGTCTCTTTGAAAAAAATTATATTTAAAAAGAATGCACAAGTACAATCTGGTTATTATTTTTCTTCCAATGCCTTTTCTTCAAACAACCTTGAAGAACTTGTTATAGATAGACCAGATGCTCAAGAAGTATTGATTGGTGGATTTAGTGACTGTCAGAATCTAAAGAAAATAACAATAAATACTTCCAGCAATGCAAAGATTAAGGTAGACAACGATGCCTTTAAAAATTGTACTTCGCTTGAGACAATAGAATGGAGCAGTCCATATGTATCATTTGGAGAAAATTCTTTTGCTGGTTGTACAAATTTACGCCAGATGACATTCCCAAATACAGAAACTGTAACGTATGAAAGAGTTAGTGAAACAGAACTTAGAAATCCATGGAGCGGAGGAGGAATTCTGCATGAAGGATCCTTTGAAATAGGTCCATATGCTTTTTATAAAACAGCAATTAAAGAATTTACATTTCAAAGTGGTATTCTGTATAAACTGTATGAAAATGCTTTTGCAGGCTGTTCTCTAGAGAATCTTACATTTGAAGATGGATGTAGTGTAATTAGTGAAGACGGAGGACATTCGTTAGATGCAGTTGTAGATCCTCGTTATATTGTATCTGTAGGAGTATATGATTATATCATTGATACATGTGCAGATGTTTTTGATGCAAATAATATAATAAAAGAAATTGATATTTCAAAAGCGCATTATGTCTCTGTCAATTTTAATAATTTTACTGCGTTAACAACATTGTGCGTAGGAAATTCTGCTTATTTATTGGGTGAACTGAACAATTGCGAAAATTTGAAAACTATTTCTCTAGGAAGTCAAGGGTTGTTCATACCTGGAGCAATGCGTAATTGTGTTAAGTTAGAGGAAATATATTATCGAGGTCCAGATTCAACTTATTACAGTTTTGAGCGAGAACCATTTACAGGTTGCAGCGCATTAAAGAAAATAACTATGGATTCTTGTTATATATCAAGTTATTTTATGGGTAAAGAAGGGTTTGATATTCCTTTTGAGTTAAAATTGATTAACTGTGAATATTACGATTATGCGTTCTATAAATGTAGTGGGCTTACAAAAGTAACCGGTGAAATTAAGAATCCTCCGGTGGGAATTTTTGCAGGATGTAACAATCTTAAAGAAATCAGTTTTACCGGCAAAGTAGGTCGAGAAGCATTTAAAGATTGTACTTCTCTCGAGAAGGTAATTTATACATTGTACGATTCGCATTCTGGTATAATTGAAGCAGAAAGTCTTAGTAATTGTATAAATCTAAAGACTGTCTTAATCGAAGATGATGAAGAAGAGGATAGTGATTATGATAATTCTTTGACTTTCGGAGCACATTGCTTTTATAACTGCAACAATATAACAACTTTTAATATATCTGATTCTATAGAAACAATAGTTTTTGAAAATAATAGTTTTGACGGAAACGATAATATTCTGAAGCTTATAAAGAACAGATTACAAGATATAACGGATGAACAATGGGTACTGGCATTTCCAAATACAAGTGCTGTTATAGATTCATTAAATCTTATCTATAATTTTGTAAATATTTCTGGATTAGGTATAAAAAATTTAATAATTCCAATTCCTGTCTACAAGGAAGTTAGATATCGAGAGTATTCTGAATGGGTTATAGCCAATGTCTATGACCACGGCTACAGTCTTATTCCAGCAGGTTTTGCCGAAAACAATAAATATCTTGAAACAGTCGTTCTTGACAGTGATATTGAAGCGCGCGCTTTTAAGGGGTGTTCATCGCTTACAACAGTAACGATTGGAGATACAACTTTCCATGTAGCTAAGCCGGACAGCTTTGAAAATTGTCCTAAGCTCAAAAAGATTATTGTTCCGCAGGAATATTATGAGCAGTACAAGACATCACCACGCTGGAAAAATTATTGGGATTTGATTTGTACGGAATGACATTGTTTTGTGGGCCTTCGACAGGCCCTGTTATACATTCCAGCTCTTAGATCTTTCAACAGCCCGCTGCCATTGTGCGTAGCGGGTTTTTCGTTCTTCGGTGTCCATGTTTGGTTCAAAAATGGCGTTGATTTTCCAGACTTTTTTGATTTCGTCGCGGGAACTCCAGTAACCTGTTGCAAGGCCGGCTAGGAATGCGGCACCTGTAACTGTTGTTTCTGTGTTTTCGGGGCGATAAACTGCTGTGTTCAAAATGTCTGCCTGGAACTGCATCATAAGGTTGCTTACGCAGGCTCCACCATCGACCTTAAGACTTGCAATTTGAATGCCGGAATCTTCCTTCATACAGTCAAGCTCGTCCTTTACCTGGAAAGCAATTGCTTCCAGCGCGGCACGACAGATATGTGCTTTATTTGCGCCACGTGTAAGGCCAACAATTGTTCCACGTGCGTATGAATCCCAATAAGGTGCACCAAGTCCTGTAAAGGCAGGAACAATTATTACGCCATTTGAATCTGGAACTGTTGCAGCCAGAATATTTACGTCGTTTGCCGTGTTAATTATGCCAAGCTGGTCGCGCAGCCATTTGATAAGTGCGCCGCCTATAAATACACTTCCTTCGAGTGCATATTCAATCTTTCCGTTAAGACCAAGAGCAATTGTTGTAAGCAGCTTGTGCTTTGAATCTACAGGCTTGTCCCCGGTGTTCATAAGCATAAAACAACCTGTTCCGTAAGTTGATTTTACATCGCCTTTGTTAAAACAAGCCTGGCCAAAAAGTGCTGCCTGCTGGTCACCAATCATAGAAGCAATTGGAGCTTCAAAACCACAGATTGATTTGTCCGTTATGGCATAAATTGCACTGGAATCTTTTACTTCTGGCAGAATGCAGCGTGGAATGTCGAGCAGCTGCAGAAGCTCTTCATCCCATTCTAATGTATGAATATTAAAAAGCATTGTGCGGCTTGCGTTGGTGTAATCTGTTACGTGAGCTTTACGGCCAGACAAACGCCAGGTAAGCCAGGTATCTACTGTTCCTGCAAGGATTTCGCCTTTTTCTGCACGAGCACGAACGCCAGGAATGTTTTCTAAAATCCATTTGATTTTTGTACCGCTAAAGTAAGCATCTGGTAAAAGGCCTGTTTTGGCACGAATCATTTCGCCTTTTCCATCTGCAATAAGCTTGTCGGCCATGTCTGCGGTACGGCGGCACTGCCATACAATTGCGTTGTATACGGGCTTTCCTGTGTTTTTATCCCACAAAATTACTGTTTCGCGCTGGTTTGTAATGCCAACGGCTTCTATCTGATCCGGTGAAAGGTCGGCCTTCATTACGGCTTCTTTCATTACAGAAAGCTGGCTTATAAAAATATCTTCGGGATTATGCTCGACCCATCCCGGTTTTGGAAAGTACTGCTGAAATTCTCGCTGTGCTACAGCAATTTTTTCTACATTTTTGTTAAATACCACGGCACGGCTTGAAGTGGTGCCCTGATCTAAGGCCAGGATAAATTTTTGCATGAGGTGTCTCCTTGGTTACTGTACCAATCCATCTATTGCCGGTGCAACGGCTTTTCTTACTTCGGACAAATCCTGCGCTTCCAGTACGGCAATGCGGAAGATTGAAGATTCTACAAGGATATAAATAAGCTCTACAACAGAATGTACGTTCAAATCCTTTTTAAATTCGCCTGTTTTTATTCCGCGGATGATAACTGTGCTTAAAAGATGGCGCAGGCGGATAATTCGGCGGTTAATTTTTTCGGTTGGATTTTCGTGAGCTTTTTTGAGCTGCAAAAGATAAGCATGAAGTACATTAAACAGCTTAAGGTTTTGTTCACAATAATCAATTATAAGATTAACCATCTTATAAAGTGCATCGTGAGCACTCAAGCTTTCATCATCAATAATTGTATTTAAATCCATCTCCATTGCAATCAGAATCTGTTTAAGACTGCCAATAAAGATATCTTTTTTGTTGTCAAAATAAATATATAGGGTAGTGCGGGTAACACCACAAGAATCTGCTATTTTTTGAAAGGTTGTGTCTTCATAACCTTCGGTTGCAAAAACATCAAGAGAACGCTCAAGAATATCATGTCGTCGTTTATCGTGTTCTACTACAATTGCCATATTACCCTCTCTTAAATATATAAAACTTTGTATCTAAATTTCCGGCTTTAAGTGCCTTTATATTGCCGGTTTTGTGCCCAAAATTGTCAAGGAAGCTGTCGTGCGAGGTGATTACACCAATGTCCCAGCCTGGAAAATCAATCCAGAGCGAGTCCATCTTTTTGTAAAGCTCGGCAGCCTGTTCTTCATCTCCAAGACGTTCACCGTATGGAGGATTGCACAAAAGAAGTCCTGTTTCGTAAGGGGCTTCAAGATTTGCAAAATCGGATTGAATAAAGTCTGGTCGCGGAATATGTGAGCTTATTCCAATTGATTTAAGTGCCCGTCCTGCCATTACACAGGCATATTCGGCATTCTTTTTGGAACGTTCAACAGCAGCTACATCTATGTCGCTTCCGGTAATTCGAACTTCTACATCTGTACGGATTTGCGAAGCTTCCTGTTCCCTGATTTTTTGTGCGTGTTCACTATTATAAATTGGCAGATTTTCTAAAGCAAAGCGTCGGCCAAAGCCTGGAGCAACGTTAAATGCATAAAGAGTTGCTTCTATTGCAATTGTTCCCGAACCGCAGAATGGATCGTGCAGAGGTGTTTTTCTTCTCCACATCATTTCCTGTAAAAGGGTGGCGGCAAGAGTTTCGCGCAAAGGTGCAATGCCGCCATCTGTTCTGTAGCCGCGCTTATGAAGTGGAAGTCCCGAAAGATCAAGAAGAATAAGAACTTTGTTTTCATCTATATAAACACGGATGTCGCTTTGTTCACCTGTTTCGGGCATGGAATTCATATGCCACACATCACCGCATTTTGAATAAATTGCTTTGTGAACTATTCCCTGAACTGAATGCTCCGAATTAAGCTTTGATTTATAGCTGCGGACCTTGTCTACAACAATGCGTGAATCTTTTTTTAAGAAATCCTGCCAGGCAATGCTGTAGGTTCCATCGTAAAGTTCATCAAAATTAAAAGCAGGATATTCTGCAAGCTGTAGATATACGCGGTCTGCAGTACGAAGACACAGATTTGCGCGGAATAATGCGTCATCATCACCGGAAAAACTTACTCTTCCCGGTGCGTTAGACACAAGCTTATAACCGAGATGTTTAATTTCGTTGCCAAGTATTTTTTCTGCACCCACGGCACAAAGTGCAACCAAAGTATTCATCGAGGTTATTTGTTCCTTTTAGTTTTCGTTATCGCTTGTTGTTGAATAATCAATTCCGGCCTGTCCAAATTCGAGGTTTAGACGGATTGATGAAAGAGCCCGACCTTTCGGGGTTGTAACCTTTATAGGTGCAATATTTGTCCAGGAAACACTTTTAAGAACATTGCTGGAGTTCTTTTCTGTTTTTTGACCTACAATTCCAAGCAGGACAATATCAGTATTAAAGAATTCCTGAGGTAGAAGTTCTCTAAGAGAAATTAGTTTTGTATTATTAGGGCTTTGACCTGGAAGTACAAATGTCTGTATTTTATCACCGTTCTGGAAAACAAGTGCCGGCATATAATTTGAGATATCAGTTATTATTGTAGCGGTATTGTTTGGGAATGTTAAAGGAGTATCTGTATTAAGCGTCAAGGTCATATTTGCTTCATCAAATTTATAGTTGCAATTAGTTATATTATATGTAAGTTGATTTGTAGAATCGGCGCCAAATCCATTAGAAGGTTTACTTTTAGACCATTCTGTTCGATTTCGTTCTCCGTTCTTATCTGTAAATCTTACATAGTAACGATATTCTTGATTTGCTTGTATGCGTTCATCAAAATACCTATAAGTCTGATTTCCTTTGTCTTCATCACCTTCCGGGAAAAGAACGGCAACACGTTCAATTGGTTTTCCTGTATCGCGGACATTTTGTCTGTAAATAGTGATTGATGTTGTTGACTTGCTGATATAAGAGCCTGTAATCAAGAAACTCTTTCCATCTGCAGAGACAGAAACGTCTGGTCTGTCCAGATACTTATTTTCGCCAAGATTAAAATCACAGCCTGTAAAAAATACTGACATAAAAAGAGCTGCAAAAAGTGTTAAAACAATAAAATGAGAAATATATGTTTTTTTCATAGAAACACCTACCTTTTTTTATTATCGGCAGATTTCTGGTTTTTCTTCTCTAAAAAATAGCCAATGAGGGCAAGTAATATTCCCCCAAGAATCATAATGAAGCACAAAAGCTGACCCGTAGAAAAGTTTGTAAGAGAAACGTTTTCGTAGATGTTTGCAGTTTTGTCGCCAAATATAAAGCCTATTTCTTCATCAGGCTCTCTAAAGTATTCTATAAAGAAGCGGAAAATACCGTAGCCGGATGTATAAACACCTGCCAATAATCCGTCGAATTTTTTATGCTTGCGGATAAGCCAGATAATTGTCCAAAGAACAATGCCTTCAAAAAAAGCTTCGTAAAGCTGGCTCGGATGACGTGGAAGGTTTACAAGTCTTATGCTCGAAATATCCATTCCTATTTTTGCTGCCATATCCTGAACCCATTGGAGCGAAGAAGAAAAAGTTTCTGCTGCAGGAAAAACCATTCCCCATGGAGCTGTTGTTACACGTCCGTAGAGTTCTCCGTTCAAAAAGTTTCCTAATCGTCCAAAGGTGTAGCCCAAAGGAATACAGCATACCATTGCATCAATCCAGCGCATTACAGGCTGCTTGTGGCGCTTGCACCAGACTATCATTCCAAGAAGTCCGCCTATAAAGCCGCCATGATACGACATTCCCGCAAAACCTGTGTAATTTCCGTTGCCATCAAAAGGCCAGAAAATAAGCCACGGCTTGTGCAGATATATTCCTGTTCTGTCATAAATAAGTGTAGAACCAAGTCTTGCACCAATCAGCAGAAAAAGAATTCCTGTTCCTAAAAAACTGAATAAATCGTCTTCTGTGATTTTATAGCTTTTGCCATCTGTTTTGATGCCGTCGAGCAAACCTTCTCGAGCAATCCTTTTAAGCAGCAGATAAGCTGTGCCAAAGGCAAAAACATACATCAGCCCATACCAGCGTAAAAGCCCAAGAATTTTTACTCCCGGAAAAATCTGTGGATGAATCCAGGATGGAAAGTTTATATATAAGAACATTTTGACCTCAATTATTTGTCGAAGGGTTAAATCTTAAATCCCTGCTGAACTGCTTTTACCAGCTTTGACTTGAGCAGCTGATTTTCTTTTTTCAACTGAATTAAATCAAATTGCTGGGTTTTAATCATTTCTGCAAGTTCGCCGATTGTAAGCTCGCCGCCGCCAACTAAATCTTCTATGCCCGAAAGCTTAAAGTCGTAGTCGGTGTTTGCTTCTTCTTCGGCATTAATAAAGGTATCTGCATTAAAGTTTTCCGGATCAAAGTCGCCGTCAAAATAGCGGGGTGGAGTTTCTATAACTTTATCTGCAATTCTGTAAATAGCCTGACCAAGAACAGACTGAGGCTTATAAACAACAAGCGGCAGCTGTGAAGAAAGTGCCTTGTCCTGCAGCATATCGCGGTACATAAGTCCAAGAAAATCTATATCAAGACCAAGATATTGATTGCAGCTTGTTTTGATTCTCTGAGCTTTATTTGCATCAGCTGGATTTTCAATCATGTTCATTACAAGGCGAGGGCGGAACTGCTGCATTCTATTGATGAACAGCTGTGTATTGTCCGGGTCCACTTTTGCAAGAGCCTGTACAAGCTGAGGAATATAAAGCTTCTGCATTGAAGCGGAATCCTTTTTAAGATTATCAAGCAGCTGGCGTCCAGGTGTGTTTTTCTTAAAAGTTGTATAAAGCAGACGGAAAACTGCATTTTTAAGGAACAGATATCCGTTTAAGGTTGCAGTAACTGCAGGAGCCGAAACAATTATTCCCTGTGGAGAAAGCAGGAACATATCAAGAATAAACTGATGTGTGCCGGCGCCCAGATCAAGAATAAGATAATCGGTGTCTATATTTTTAAGGTTTCTTATAAGCTTGATTTTCTGTGTATGCTTAAGCGAAGTTAAATCAGGAATCTGACTGTCTCCGGCAACAAAGCTTACGTTTTGATAATCAGTTGGCTGAATAATATCCTTGAACATTGTTTTTTCTGTAAACCAGGAACCAAGACTTGCAGCTCCAGGATGCTGACCGATAACAAGATGAAGATTAGACGCGCCAAGGTCAAGGTCAACAAGAACGACCCTTTTTCCCTGCTGTCCCAGTGCGATAGCTAAATTGGCAGAAAGGAGGCTTTTTCCAACACCGCCCTTTCCACTTGCAATTGGAATAATCTGTGCCATGCTCAAAATTATACCACATATTTTGCTTATTGTACAAATATGAGATTTATATTATTTTGTAAAAAAAGGTTGCTTCTATATTTTTGCAATCTACACACTGGGAGAAGTTCAATGAAAAAGTTTAAACTCTTATTTGTTTCTGCTGTGACTCTTGTCCTTGCAGTTTTGATTTCCTGTTCTTCAACAAAAGCAGAAAAAGGCGATGTTGCATTTCAACTGAATCCTGATGTTCTTTCGGGGCAGCTTGATAATGGAATGAGCTATTATGTTTTGAAGAATGATTATCCTGTTAATAGAATATCACTCAGACTTGTTGTAAAAGTTGGTTCAATTTCTGAAAAAGATAGTGAAAGTGGTGTAGCTCATCTTATTGAGCACATGTGTTTCAACGGAACCGAGCATTTTGAAAAAAATAGTCTTATAGATTATGCAGAATCAATTGGAATGGATTTTGGTGCCGAAGTAAACGCTTATACTTCTTTTGAAGAAACTGTTTACAAGCTTGAAATTCCTGCCGACCACAAGGAGTTTTTGGAAACAGCGCTTTTGATTTTCCATGACTGGGCAAGTGCCGTTACCTTTGATCCGGAAGAGCTTGAGAAAGAACGCGGTGTTGTAACAGAGGAATGGCGTGGTCGCCTTGGTTTGAATGGTCGTACAGCAGATGCAGTTCTTCCTTTTGAGCTTAAGGATTCTCCTTATGTAGACAGACTTCCAATTGGAAGCATGGATGTTATTCAGAATATTACACGCGACGAAGTTGTTGATTTTTATAAAAGATGGTATCAGCCACAGAATATGGCAGTTATCATTTCGGGCTATGTAGATCCAAAGGTTGCAGAATGGCTTATCAAAGAAAACATGGGCACTATCCCTGCTGCCGAACAAAAGAATATTCCAGAAAAAGGTTATGTTCCTGCCCGCACAGAAAAAGACGTTCTTATCTTTGCAGATCCGGAATGGACTTATACACAGGTTCAGCTTGTTTCACTTGATGAAGACAACAAGCCTATGACAACCGAAAATGATTTGCGCCGTTACTATCTTACAAGAATTGTTGACGAAGCAATGAATGCACGTTTTTCTGAAATTACAACTGATCCAAATTCTCCGTGGCTTTTAGCTCAGGCAGTTAATTATACAGAAACAAACAGTGCTACTTTTGACGGACTTGTTTTTGTTCCAAAGGATGACATGCTTTGGGATTCGTTTGCACGAGTAATTGATGAAATGGATCGTGTGCTTCTTTACGGAATTACCCAATCGGAATTTGAACGCGTAAGAGATTCAATTCTTGCAACAGAAAATCAGTGGTATGATCAGAGCGAATCAACTTCATCTCTTTCCAGAGTTGCAGGTCTTGTAAATTATTTTGTAAAGGGCGAAGCTTTTATTTCTGATGATGATTATATTGAAGCAGCCCGCAAGATTCTTGGTTCAATTAAGTTAGACGAGGTTAACGACCGTGCAAAAGATATTTTTGAAGGCCGCGGAATGCTCAGCATGATTTATCTGCCGGAAGCTTACGCAGACGAAATGCCTCCAAAAGAAGAGATAATTGATTTCTGGGAAAACTACACAAATGTCGGTGCTATTGCTGCTTATGAAGAAAGCTCTGCCCAGGGCGATTTGATGGAACGTCCGTCAACAAAAGCAACTGTTACTTCTAAACGCGAGATTCCTTCACTTGGAACAAATGAATATATTCTTTCAAACGGTGTAAGACTTCTTGTTAAAAAGACAGATTATGATAAATCACAGATTTACATGACAGCTTTGAGTAAAGGTGGTGCTTCTCTTGTAAGCGATGACGAATATGCTTCATGTATATTCTCGCCTTTCTATGCAATTTATTCCGGAATAGGCGGAATGGATATAAATCAGCTGCAAAGATATCTTTCTGATAAGGCTGTAAACTTTAATGTTGCAATTGATGAACGTGATGAAAAAATTGTTGGACAGACAAGTCCTGCAGAATTAGAAACATTACTTAAGCTTGTAAATCAATTGATGACAGCTCCTCAGTTTACAGATACAGGCTGGAATTATATTTCTCTTATGCTTGATACTCAGGCAAAGCAGTACAATGTTCAGCCTGCAGATTATTTTTCTTCTCAGATAAGTAAGATTCTTTATGGTGATTCCATAAGACATTATACAAGCATAAGTCCTGATCTTGTAAGCAGAATTAATCGTCAGGATGCAGAACGTATTTTCAAAGAGCGTTATTCAAATGTTGCAGACTTTACATTCATTTTTAGTGGTGATATTGATGAAGACAAACTTGTAGAGCTTTGCTCTTATTATCTTGGAACAATGCCTTCTGATGCAAACAAAAAAGAAGAAGGAAAATATGAACCTTATTCTTTCCCTGCCGGAGTTACAGAAACAGTAATAAAGCGTGGCCAGGAAGACAAAGGTCAGGTGTTCATTGGCTTTGGCGGAACTCTGCCACCTTCAAAGGATGTTAATGAAACTTACAAGGATTTGTCTCTTCTGGAGCAGCTTCGTGCCCTTGTAGATATCCGTCTGCGAGAAATTATCCGCGAAGATAAGGGCAGAACTTACGGTGTAAATGTTTATACAAATCTTGATGGATATCCGGAACGCTATTATGAATTCCAGATTTCTTTTGGTTGCGAACCTTCACGCGAAAAAGAACTTGCAGAAGAAGTAATTGCTGCTCTTAAGACCCTGCGCAACGAAACTGTAGATTCTGTGTATATCGAAAAGCTTAATGAATCTTATCGCCGAAGCTTTGAAGCAAATCAGTATAATGCTAACTGGTGGCTCGAGGTTCTTAATGCAATAGAAGTATTCGGCTACATGCCTCTGGAAGCTGCTTACGACAGTTATTCTGTTATCAAGTGGACAACTGCAGAATCAATGAAGGAGCTTGCAAACAAATATCTTAATCTTGATAACTACACAATAGCTTATCTGGAGCCAGAAAAATAAAATGTCATTGTTGGGGTCCCTGAGCTTGTCGAAGGGGCTCTGACAATCTCTAACTTGAAGGTATTATGGACATTTTAGTACTTGGTACTTTTTCGGTAATAATCATTGCATTGCTTGCGGCAATTCTCGTATTAAATATGCGTCGTAAGCTTGCAGAGTCTCGTAAAAAAAAGGCTTCGAATATGCAGCCGGTAAAATGTCCAGTTTGTCAGTCGGAGCTCTTTGTGGGCGAGCAGCTTGTTTCAAAAGTTTATCGCCCAATGAAGGTTCCAGATCAGCTTATGACAATTCAGGGCTGCCCGCATTGCTATCCGAAATGTGAACCGGGAGTAGCACGCGTTTGCCCTGTTTGTCGTAAATCAATTGCACCAGACCAGGCTTTAACTGCGCGTTTGTTTAATAAGGCTGTTGGAAAAAAGCATGTTCATATTATAGGGTGCAGCAATTGTCATAAACCAAGGGCGGATTAGATATTGTTACTAAGTGTTGCTTTTTGAAGTTCAAAAACTTGTTCTAATGGTAAATCTGCAGCTTTTGCTATTTGTTCGGGAGTTCCAAGATTCATATTTAAAAGATTTCTTGCAGTTTCTAACTTTCCTTTATTAACACCAAAAGCAATACCTTCTTCATAACCATCATCATACATATCCTTAAAGACTTCTTCTGCATTAAATTCTGTTAAACTCATTGCAAGCACCTCCTCTTTTTGGATTTTGAAAAAGCCATCTAAAAGATTTGCCTGTATTGCCCAATCGACAGCTTCGGTAACGGCCTCTTTGGAAGGCATTCCTTTTTTCTTGTTGTTCTTGATTCTAGAAACAAACTTTACATAATGATACAACGGTTTACAGTTTTTTTGAAGTGTTTTGTTGTGATTAGGATTGATATTTATCATTTCAGCTGTCCATTCAAAATCGCCGTCCTTTTCTTTGGTTTCAAAGGCATCGGATAATTTAAGATATTCTTTATCCTCTATGTCTTTTTCGCCATTATAGAATACTACAAATTTTGGATATGGAATTTTGACCAAGGTTGATCGATGAAGAGTTTTTCCTTGTTTACTTAAATGCATTTGATATAATTGTGCAAAATACATAAATCCTCTGAGAGGCATATTTGGGTTGTAATTTGATTGCTGCTCAAACAATGTCATTTGTGAATCAACAAGGAAAGAAATGTCATTACGCATAGTAAGATATATAACATTTTCTATTGTGTTGATTTCTAAGGCATTTGGATCTGTATAGTTTGTCCCCCTAAGGGCATTGTATAGTTCCAGACGCCACTGCCTGCTTTGCAAGGTTTCCCGGCCGAAGATAGCCTTAAAGAGCCTGTCTTTTATTTCGTATGTAACACATACCGGTTCAATTTTTGTAGTCATTTATAAACTCCTGATATGATTATTTAGAATACAGAAAATGAATTTTTCTTATATATAGTATTCAAAAAAAGGGGCACTTCTTACAAAGAAATCTAAAAAAATTAAAAAAATTATAAAAATTTCACCATATACCAATATTAATTGTGATAGTATAAAGACATTGAAATATTATTTTGAATAACGGGTATAACTTATGACAGAGGTGTCGCAGGGATAGACTATCCCCTATCCCCTATTTACTATCCCCTATAATTCCTATAAAATCTTAATATGAATATAATTGTTGTTGGCAGTGGTGGTCGTGAGCACACCATTTGCTGGAAGCTTGCTCAGAGTTCAGTTGTCGAAAAGGTTATTGCAGTTCCTGGAAACGGTGGTACTGCAAAAGAATCAAAGTGCATTAATGTTGACCCTTCTAAGTGTGACTATATTGCCGAAGGTGAAAATCCTTATGTTGCAATTGCACGACACGAAAATTGTCGTATGGCTGTGATTGGTCCGGAAGATCCTCTTGCTGCAGGTATTGCAGATGAATTCTGGAAAGCAGACATTCCTTGTGTTGGCGCAAAAAAAGCGGGTGCCCAGCTCGAAGCCAGCAAAGACCTTTCTAAAAATTTCATGAAAAAATACGGGGTTGCTTGTCCTTCTAGTGAAACTTTTGTGAACAAGGATGCGGCCTGTGAATATATCAAAAAGCACGGTGCACCTATTGTTGTTAAGGCCGACGGTCTTGCTGCTGGTAAAGGTGTTGTTGTTGCTGCTACTGTTGATGAAGCAATTAAAGCTGTAGAAGATATGATGGGTAATGGCAAGGTTGGTGATGCCGGCAAAAAGCTTGTTATCGAAGATTATCTTGAAGGTGTAGAGATTTCTGTTCTTGCGGCTGTTTCTGTTACTCCTGAATATGCTGTAAGTGGAAGCGCTACAATTGTTCCGTTCCTTCCTGCACGTGACCACAAGCGTCTTTTGGATGGTGCAAAGGGTCCTAACACTGGTGGAATGGGTGCTGTTTGTCCTCTTGATGATGTCACTCCAAAAATGATGGAGCAGTTTAATACAGACATTCTTGAGCCAACCTTGAACGGTCTTATTAAAGAAAAATATGATTACCGCGGATTTATTTTCTTTGGTGTAATGCTTACAAAACAGGGGCCAAAGCTTCTGGAATATAATGTTCGTCTTGGTGATCCGGAAACTCAGGCTGTGTTGCCGCTTATGGATTTTGATTTTACTTCTATGTGTACTGCAATCTTAAACGGAACTCTTAAGGATTTTGAATTCAAATGGAAGCCGGGATATCAGGTTGCTCCTGTTGTTGTTAGTGGCGGCTACCCGGAGGCATATAAGAAGGGATACGAAATTACCTTTAATGATATGCTGCTTAAATCTAGTGGTGCTAAGGTATTTATTGCCGGTGCAGTAACTGGTCGTCGTGGTGATGCAAGCAGCGATAATCTGCTTACAAGCGGCGGTCGTGTTCTTGCCTGCAGTGCTTATGGTGAAACATTTAAAGAAGCCTGGGAGCATGCTTACGTTGGTGTAAGTGCCGTTAAATTTGAAGACTGCTTCTACCGCAAGGATATTGGTTTACCTGGTGCGGCAGAAAGCGGCAAACTGTAATTAGTATGGGGTCCCTGAGCTTGTCGAATGGCCCCTTAATTTTTTATAAATATTTCAAAAGTTCTGCTCTGTCTTTATCAAGACGGGCATCCGAAAGTCCAAAGTCCATCTGCTTATAGTTCCAGGCGGCTCGGCCAATTCCATGCTTGTTGAATGATGTGGAAATAAGTTTGTACCATTCAAGTGTATCCGGAATATTTACTTTATCAATTACACCATATTCTCCACAGTAAAGTCTTACATTTCGTTCTTCTGCAATTTTTACTGCTTCTGCAAAAATTGTTTCAAAGTAAACTTCATCAACTGTTGCATCTGGAGAAAAGCAGTCAAATGAAGTTCCCGGCTGTCCGCATTTTTCTTCTGTCAGTTTTATGTAATCAGAAAATTTTGATTTAATTGGGAAGCGGAAGTCTGCATTCATTTTTGGAATCCAGGTTGCGCCTTGATGTGTAAAAACAAGCGGATCATAACAATGGAAATTATAAACAATGTTTTCGTCATAAGGTGGATCCAGATCTTTTACAGATGCAAGAGAATTGTTCCAGTAACTGCCCACAAGGATTTTAATTGTAGGAGCAACTTTTCTTATTCGTTCAATACAAGTGCGTGCAATTGCATTCCATGTTTTGCAGTAAGACTGATCTGTTACTTCGTTCAAAAGTTCAAAGCAGATTTCATTATTTGATCCGTCAAAAATATGTGCAAATTGTAAAGCAAAATTATCCCAAAGCTTATAAAAGCGTTCCTGAAGCTGCGGGTTATCAAAAAAGCCGCTTTCGTTGTGACCGGCATCAAAGGAATAACCTGCTGTTTTATGAAGATCAAGAATTATGTTCAGATTATATTTTTTGCACCATTCTGCAGCTATTTTAATACGTTCATAACCGGCTTCAATCGGGGTTCCATCATTTGTTTCTACAAGGTTGTAATCTACAGGAAGTCTTATGTGGTCCATTCCCCAGCTGCTGATTGTCTTAATGTCTTCTTCTGTAATAAATGTGTCGTAGCGGAGTTGTGAATAATCGCACTGTGAAAACCATCCGCCTAAGTTTACACCATGCATAAATCCGTCAAATCTTTTCATAAATATATTCTACAACAAAAAACTTGTTTTATGCTAGAATGGGCTTATGAAAAAGACAAATGCAATGCGAATCCTTGAAGGCTTGAATATTCCTTTTGAAGCTTGTGAATATGAAGATGACGGTGAACATGAGCTTGCAAAAGGCGCTGCTGTAAGACTGGCAGAAAAAATTGGTGCGGACCCGGAAACTGTTTATAAAACAATAGTCATGCGCACAGAAACAAAAGAAATATGTGTGTTTTGTCAAAGTGCACAAAATGAAATTAATTTAAAAAAGGCACGTCAGGCTGCGGGCTGTAAAGAAATTGCTCCTGTAAAACCAGAAGAACTGCTTGCTCTTACAGGATATATTCGCGGTGGTTGTACTCCAATCGGAATGAAAAAAAAGTTCCGCACTTTTATTGATGAAACTGTAATTCTTCATGATCAGGTTTGTATAAGCGGTGGTCAGCGTGGAGTTCAGATAAAAATAAAGCCTGATGATTTGATTCGTGCAACAGAAGCAACTGTTTGTGATCTTGAATTATAAAAAAAACAATTGAGCCGATAAATTTTCTCCGATAATTAAAAATATGATAAAGAAATATTTAAAGCATATTTTTGCTGTTATTATATTATTTTCTATCGGAGTTGTAGTTTTTTCAAAAGGGAAAAAAGATCTACCTGTTATAGAAAATATTTCATCGGAGCAGGATGCCGCCGAGCTTACAGAAACAATGGCTGATGATGATGAGTCATCACAAAATGAAACAGGACCTGTTATTAACAGTACTCCCGTTCAGCTTTATACACTTAGGGAAGTAGAAGGCGAACCTGTTCAATTTGCAGAAACCTGGGGTTATGTAAGTGCCGGCCGCGAAGATGAATATAATTCAAGTTTACCGATTACAGATGTCTGCTATTTTTCGGCAGAAATAAATTGTTATGGTGAATTGTCTGGAGTTCCTTCCCGTTCAAAACTTAAAACTGGAAAAGCCCGCTGCCATCTTGTAATAACCTGCGATAGCCGTTCGTTAACTCATTTTGTAATTAATCCCGATTACGGTGTTCGCAAAAATCTTCTTAAACAGATTGTAAAGGCAGCGGCTCCTTATGATGGAGTTCAGATAGATTTTGAACTTGTGCCGGCCCGTGACAGAAAACATTTTCTTACTTTCTTAGCAGATTTGCGTTATATGTTAGGTCAGGCTAAATGGTTTACAGTTTGTGTTCCTGCCCGTTTTAATCGCCTGTCTGAGGATGTTTATCCGTATGCAGATATTGCAAATTACAGCGACCGCGTTTTTGTAATGGCTTATGATGAGCATTGGTCAAGCAGTGCGCCGGGTCCAATTGCTTCTGTCGACTGGTGTAAGAAAGTTCTGGAGTATGCACAAAAATCTATTCCTACAAAAAAACTGATTATGGGCATTCCTTTTTATGGACGTTTCTGGGCAGAGCAGGCAACCTCTGGTGCATATTATTTTTCCCGCTTAAACCGAATGATGGTCGCAAATGGCGTAACAGAAATTACCTACGAAAATGATATTCCAAAGGTTCAATATACAACGCAGGTAGACGTAACAGGATATTTTAATGATGCATATTCTGATGTAAATTTACTCCGAATATACGAACAAGCCGGTGTCCAAAAAATCGGCTTCTGGCGCGTCGGCCAGGAAGACCCGGAATTCTGGAACTGGCTGGAAGTAAAGAAGAAGAACTGAGTGCAGGGCTTCCGCATAATAAAACCTTGAAGTTGAAATTATGAAAAAATGCGGAAGGCGAATTATGGATTTCAAAAAGACTCTGGCGTGCGGCCGCATGAGCGGCCATGTATATAATTACAAGGCACGCCAGCGTCTAGCAAGAGAGCTTGCGGTTTTGAAATCCATAAGGCGCCTGGGAGCATTTTTTCATGCTTTTTAATATTGATTTTTTATTATGCGGAAACCTTGTAATTAATCATTCGAAAATCCCTGGTGGTGACTTAATTATTGTAAATACTGTATAATCAGATTTATGAATCAGGCGATAAGGGACGTAATAAGATACCTTCAAAAATTTAAGAATGCTCTCATTGTAATTTATCTTGATGATAAAACAATCGGTTCGCCATTGTTTTCTTCGCACATAAGGGATATTGCACTTTTACATCAGGCAGGGCTTAAGGTTGTAATTATTCCTGGTGCGCGTACAAGAATCGATGAAGTTCTTTCTGACGCAAAGATAGACTGGACTTACAAAAATAATATCCGTATTACAAATGACAAAGCAATGCCACTTGTAAAAATGGCTGCGTTTGATGTAACTAACACAATCATGACAAATCTTGCGGCTAACAATATTACTGCCGTTATAGGTAACTGGGTTCGTGCCCGTGCAAAAGGAGTCCTGGAAGGCTTTGATTTTGGAAGTGCAGGAGAAATTGATCGCCTTGATACAGCATCTCTTTCAACAGTTTTGAATGACGGTTTTATTCCGATTTTCCCTTGTATCGGCTGGAGTGCAGTAGGCAGGCCTTACAATATTTCTTCTGCAGTGCTTGCTCAGCAGGTTGCAATTGAGCTTAAAGCCGATAAGCTTTTTTACGTTATGGGCGAAAACGGTACGGTTCTAAAAGACAACGAAATTATTCCTGCCATGAATATCGAAGAGCTTGATGAATTTGTTGCGGGGCTTAAAGCTGATAATCCTGCAGAAGCTCAAATAAAAAGCTTTCTTGGTTTGTGTAAAGACGCTTGTCTTAATGGTGTAAATCGTTCTCATATTCTTGATGGAAAAATGGACGGAGTTCTTCTTACAGAAATTTTCAGCGACCTTGGTTCTGGTACAATGGTTTATACAAACAACTATGGAAAAATCCGTGCAATGCAGCAGACTGATATTCCGAGTGTGCTTGGTGTAATGCGACCGTTTGTTCAGGCTGGAAAGCTTCTGGAAAGAACAGAAACTGCGCTTACAACTTCGATAAATGATTTTGTTGTATATGAGTTTGACGGTGGTGTAAGAGGCTGTGCATCGCTTCATAAATATGATGACGGGCAGTTTGAAATTGCCGCTGTTGCAGTTGATGAAGGCTTTAGTCATATGGGTATTGGTCCAAAGCTTTTGGAGAACCTTATTCAAAAAGCAAAATCGCAGGGTGCAAAATCAATTTTTATTATGACAACACAAGCCGCCGATTGGTTTGAAAAGGTTGGTTTTGTTGAAGATAAAATCGATTCTATTCCTGCAGAAAGAAAAGCTTTGTGGTCACCGGAAAGAGGCTCTAAGGTTTATAGATTAAACCCACTCTTTTAGAACTGTTGTCAGTTTTCTTGCTGCCTTTCTATGAGTAACAGGACTTGGATGCCAGTCTGCGCCAATTCCATCAGATTCTTTTTGTAAGTCAAACCTAACAGTTTTTACAGGTACGCTTGGAAAATCCATAGAAAAAAGCTTACAGGCTTCTTCTACAGAATTGCAGAGTTCCTGGCCCATAATTCCAAGACAGCAGCAGATTTTTGCATCGGGGCTTCGTCTGTGTACTGCTTCTATAAATTGTCGCAATCCGCTTACATAAGCAAGTCGTCGTTCTTCTATTCCACGAACCCAGCTTATATCATTTGTTCCAAGATTTATTACAACAATGTCAGGACTGAATCGACTTTCATCCCAGACATGTGGTTCTGCGCGAAGTCTTAGTTCACCGCTTTTGTCGGTATAAGGCCAGCAGGCAGGCATGAGCCAGTGTGTGTCAGGAAGATTAATTGTTGCAGGATCTACATAATTTGAAGTAATACCAATTCCGCTCCAGCTGCATAACTGGAACTCTGCTTTAAGGGAGCGTGCAGTCAAAAATGCAAAAGCTTTATCGGGGCGTTCCTGTCCTGTACAGAAGGTGTCTTTTTCCCAAACACCTTCTATTCCGTAGCCGCAGGTTATACTGTCACCGATAAATTCAATTTTTGGCTTAGCATTTGCCTTGTCGCCTATAATTCTTCCTTTGCGTGGAGTGCCTTCTATTTCCAACTGCTTTAATCCTGCAAAACCAAAGGCGCATTCGCTAAGCTTAAGAACTTTTATAAGGACAGTTTTTTCTATATTAGATTCAAATAAAACTATTTCATTTACTGTCTGGTCGAGCGAAATTCTTACTGGTTCTCTGTATACACCACGTTCGTTCAAAAAAGAAAAATTGCTCCAGAAGGAATCGCCTTTGTATTTTTCAGGAGATGTCAATTCTGTTATATAAAGACCAAGGATTCCATGCTCTGTATCTTTTTGATTTGACGGGTCACTTAAAATTGTGGCAACAGCTTTTGTTCCTGTAAAACAGAATTCAAAACCGCTGCAGGAATAATTAAAATAGCGTACTTCGTGGTGATCAAAGTTTCTTCCGTACCATTTAAGTTCATCGAATTCGAGTTTCATAGAGTCCCCATTTTTTGTTAATATCCCAACGGTTCATATTCAATTCTTATTTCTGGAAGAGACGGAAGCTCTGCATAATAGCTGTTCATCCATTCACCATTGGCAGAATCAAAAAGTGAATCGCCTGTAATATTATTATCGGTAAGTCCGTTATTTCCAATAGGATGGTTCATTCCATCTGCAGGCGGCGCAAAAATCCTAAGCTTCATTGTGCGTGCCTCTGTAATTTTATTTTCAAAGAACCAGCTCATCAAATCAATACACTTTACACCAGGAGCTTTGTAGAACCACCAGCCGCCAAACTCAAGCATAAGGTTGCAGTCGAGTAGTTTGCCTTCAAAATATAATTCGGCAAAATGAGGGTTTGCCTCTACGCGAATATCCATTTCTACGCCTTCTGCATCTTCGGAATTTGACCAGCGGAGTTTTGCAGGAAGTTCTATGTCACCGGCAGCTTCCAGCTTCTGGCTAAAGAACGGCTGATGTAAACTTTCTCTATAGTTTGCAAGCAGGGGCTGTTCAATTCCAACATCGTTGTTGTTAGGGTCAGTTACTTCAAGCCCAAGACGACCATCATCGCGGAACTGATACAAAGTCATTGCACTAAGCCATTTTTCATCATCAGACTGGAGCTTGTCCATAAAGGCACGTAACTTTGTTGCCTGAACATAAGGGCCGTTTACATCGCCGTCGGTATTCATTTCGGAAAGAACTATTGGTTTGTCCTGTCCAGTAATTGTGCGCAGTCTGTCACGCGTAAGCTTGAATCTGTAATAAACATCATTGTTGTCATAGGAAGCAAAAGAGGAGCCGCCTTTTTTTGCTATGTCGTTAGGCCAGCCCCAGTGTAGTGAAAGATAGTTATCGCAGGACCATATGTCGGCAGCTTTGTGGGCTTCTAAAAAAATGTCTTCCATTTCTAGTTTGCCGGTAGATTTTTGCCACATGCCGGCACATAAAATCATTTTTACATTAGGAGCATGCTTGTGCATAACGTTGCAGACCATTACAAAAAAATCTGCAATTTCCTGATAGGTCGCGCGTCTTGTATAGCAGAACCACGAGCCTGTGCATTCATGATTTACACGAAGAAGAACTCTTCCATAAGGACGAAGGTCGCGGGCAAGCAGGATTATATCTTCTTCTTTAAGATGCGGGTCAATAGTAAGTGTAAGGACAACATCCATTCCATGACGTCGGATTTCCTTCATAAAGTTGAACGGTTCGTTATCGCGCAAACCTTCTCGTCCACCACGGTAAGGAAAATAATTTTCGTAAGGAGAATCCCAGGCACCACGAGATTCATTTTCTCTTTTTATGTTGCAGGCGCGTGTCGGCCATTCTTTGTCATTAGGATAATAAGTGTACATCAGACTTATACCGCGGTGAATTTTGTGAAGCTTCTGAAGGATATAATCCTGATTCACATAAAGTCCGCGCTCGCTGCCATCACCCAGGTCCAGGGCACAGTCGGCAGGCTTCAAAATAATCTTTTTCATATTTAGGATTATATGGTATAATAGAAAAATATTATATAGTTTTCGTCATTGCGAACTCAAAGAGCGAACGACTTTTGTGTAGCAAAATGTTGATAAGCTTTGCGACGCAATCCATACAATCGAAGGAGTGTTTTTTATGACTAAATTGTTAAAAAGGTTTTTTGTTTTTCTGATGTGTATTTCACTTGCTGCTTCTTTATTTGCTGAGCCAGCCAGTGCCGGTATTACCGACAACGATGTAAAAAACTGGGCTAAAAATTTAAATTCAATTGCAAGTGAGTTGAATAATCTTGGAGTCTGGTCCGGCGATTCAATAAATGCAACCGCAAATCAAAAGGCAAAGGTTGACGCCGTTTTGAATAAGTATGGAATAAGCGGTTCAAACTGTATAGAAAAATTCGGAACGATTACTGGCTGTGCTGTTGTGGTTGTTGCTGCCAGCGAACTTGATGCTCAGTCTGCAGCCCTTCTTAAGGCAATGGGAATGGATCCGATGGCCGAGCTTAAGAAAAATATTAACTCAAAAGATTACGCGGTAGTTGAAGCTAACGCAAAGGCTGTTGTAAAGGCTTATCAAAATCTTGATACAAGCAGCTATGATTATGCAGATGCAAGTGCAAGTTCTGGCGCCGGTGATGATTATTCTTATGGGGACCAGGATCTGGCAGATTTTTACAGCAGGTTGGGAAGTGCTGCTGAGAATGTTGCAAGTCAAAGCAGCAATTTGGATATGAAAGAAGCTAACGAAGAAGGAAAATATGTAAAAAGCATGTATGAAAATATCAGCAAGGCAAGTGGTGATTCAGGACTTCTTTACAAATCTTCAAAGCAGGCTTCTAAGTATAAAAAGACTTCGTATAAGAAAGGTACAAAAGTAAAGATTGATTATTATTGGGATACTGAAGATAAAAATCAAAGTAAGTATGTGTTGATTTTTGATTTGGACAAGAAAACAGCAGAATTCAACTTTGACTGGAAGGCAGCTAAAGTAGATTATTCAGATTTTCTTAATGGTTATACTGTAGAATCAACTACAAAGTCATTAAAATATACAATTACTTCTGTTGAATATTATTATCTTACCGAAGACATTGGACGAAGCTATGGCGAAGGTATGGAGTATGTAATTAAAACAAAAGAAGGTCTTGTTTTACATGCATGGTGTCAGTTTGACGGAGATTACAACTCTTGCCAAAGGAATACTAAAATAAAGGGCTTGCCGGATTCCTTGAACGAAACTCTTGACTGGACAACAGAATAAAAAACATATCAGCCATATTTCAGGCTAATTATGTTCGGAACAATAATAATTTCTGTAATTCTCATTGTTCTTGTTTCTCTGGCGCTTTGGTCTATCATTAAGGACAGACGGTCGGGCAGTCATCCTTTTTGCGGGGGATGCTGCAGTTCTTGTGCTCAAAACTATAATTGTTCAATTAAAGAAAAAATGAATGTATTGAATATCCAGCCTTTTGAAATGAAAAATATTCCTCTTGTTCTTGATGTTGTTGCGCCTATGTGGTGTCCGTCGCTTGGTGATGAAACTTTTAAACGGTTCAATGTTGAGTACATAATGCGTAACAATCTTTTTGACAATGACTTTCATTATGAGCTTTTGGAATGGAACGAAGAGGCTGGGGCTGATGAATTTTGTGCAATGGCTTTTTTTGCGCGCAAAGGTGATGTTTGTCGCGCCCAGGAATGGTTTGATGTTGAAAGCAAAAAGTTTCCGTCCGACTGGCTCGTAGCTTCTCAAATGAGCAGAACATACATTGAACTCATGGACCAGAAAACCTTTGATATGATGAATCAGGATGACATTAAACTTACACTTTATATCAGCCGCAAAAAAGGTTGTGGTTCTAAGCTTTTAAATGAACTTATCTGCCGTTTTAAAAATCAGGGGTATAAAAATCTTTATCTTTGGACAGACTGCGAATGCAACTGGGAGTGGTATACAGATCACGGTTATGAGCTGGTCGCCCAGGATGTTTATGAGCCGTTCAGCCATGAAGATGAAAAATATATGACCTATATTTTTAGAAAAGCTTTGTAGGTTATCCTGTCAAAACTTAGTCTATTTTATTTACTCCGTCGCGTTTCGCAATTGTGCTGATTGAACCGTCGTCATTGTATTTAAATTCTGCAACACAGACACTGCGATGGAAAAGGCTTCCACCGGGGAGCTGGTCTGTGTGATAGAAAAGATATGAGTGTCCCTTAAAATCGGCAATGCCCGGATGATTTGTAAAGCAAGGACCTTCTTCCATTAAAACTCCGCCGTAAATCCAGGGACCTGTCGGCGATTTTGAAGTTGAATAAGCCAGATGTTCGTTGCGTTTTTCTCCTTCTGCAAAGGCTGCATAAACCATGTAGTAAAGACCGTTGCGTTTATAAAACCATGGACCTTCGCCGTAAGTTGTACCGGTGTTGTGGCTTCCTTTTGCAAAGGCTTCTATTGTCATTGGGATTTTTTGAACTCCAACTTTTTTGTCGTACGAAATCATATTTTCATTTAAGAGAACATAACGAAGTTCCGGGTTTCCAAAGTAGAGGTAGGCCTGTCCGTCATCATCAATAAAAACAGTCGGGTCAATGTCGTTCCAGTCGCCTTCATCAACAAGAGGATGTGTAATGTCTTTAAATGGGCCTGTCGGATTATCCGAGATTCCTACTGCAATTGCCATGCCTCCGTTCTTTTTATGAACAGGGCAGTAAAGATAAAATTTTCCATTGCGCTCAATTGCCTGAGGAGCCCAAGCTCTGTCGTCGGCCCAGGAAATGTCATCAAGCGAAAAGACTGTTCCGTGGTCGGTCCAGTTGACCATATCCTTTGTAGAAAAACATCGCCAGTCTTTCATGGTGTAAAAATTGTTTTCCAGCTGGTCTTCGTCGTGAGTTGTGTAAAGATAAAGCGTGTCACCGTAAACCATTGGTGCCGGATCTGCAGTATAAATATTTTTGATGATTGGATTTTCGTGAAAAGTTTTTTCTTCCATTTTGACTTCCTTTATTTCTTCCTGTTGTACTGTTTTTTGTTCGTTTGTTTTTTTGTTACATCCTGCGAGAATGGTTGATGTATATATTATCATAATGGCAGATAAAATTACATTATGTTTTATTTGTTTCATATTAGAGCTTCCGTTCATACATAATGAGGGTCATTTTATCGTTTACAATTGTTTCTTCTCCGGTGCGCACAAAACCGCATTTTTCGTAGAGATGACAGGCGCCGCTTTCCTG
>JAGCTZ010000043.1 GCA_017963165.1 Treponema sp. | reverse complement strand
TTGCATAAACAGAGCCTTTTTTGTCATCATACATTGTGCTGCTCTGATTAAGAAGTCGGGTGTCTGTAAGGGTATTTGTGCTACCTGCTGGAACAACAATAAAGGTGCGGGTTTCTTCTGCGCTGAATCGTAAAACCGGGCCGCTGCCATCTGCACTTGTAATATTTACATTATTCAATACTACTGCTGCATCGGCTTTTTTGTTTTTAATAAAGACTGTACCGGTATAGCTTCCCGAAAGTACATATTTGATTTTTGACTTTCCCTTGTACTGGATTTCTACTCCCTGCGAAGCTTCGTCTTCTGCAGAATTTTCTACTTTCTTAATAGAAATTTCATCCGGGCTGGCCGCACCTTCAAAGGAACTTTTCCAGCTGTCCCCATTAAAAGTAATTGTAACAGTACCGTCTGCCACAAAGTTTTCGTAAAGGTCCTCTGCAATTACCAGACTTGCCGGAGCAGTGCTTTTGTCTACATAATTTGTAGTGCTGCCATCATCGCTGATTATTGCCGTCTCCTGGGGACCAAAGCCTGCCGAACCAAAATCTCCCGGTCCACCGGGCAATCCTGCTTCCGGCTGCTTTTCGGTGTTTTTTGTTCCTGTACTTGAACAGGAATTAGAACATCCTGTCATAATAAGTAAAATTGAAAGAATTGAAAAAATGCTTCGTTTCATAGGCATATCTCCTTATAAATAGCTGGAATGTAAAGAATAGCAGGCGATATCAGACCATTTATTCTTTTCGAAGGTAAATATACTGCTGCAAAAGTTAAAAAATCTTGAAATTGCGTTAAGAGAATTCTAAGAAAACTCTTAGACAAAACTTGCCATTTTCTCATTCTTTTTCGGTTGACTTGTCATATAATAAAATCATGAAGCTTTCAGAAAGAGGATTTTACTTTTTTTTGTTTTTCTCTTTTTTTATGACCGTGACTAATGCGGCTTCTTCTGCAGCTCCTGGTCAGAGTGGGTTTCCTCCTTTTCCACCTGATCAGGAACTGCATGGAGAAGGTTCTTCTGAACAGCTTAAAGACCAATCAAATAATCAGAATGATAAACAGCCTCCAGAAGGACCTGTAGATAATAATTCCGAAAATAACCCAGAAAATCTTCCACCACCGCTTCCTCCAAAGGATTCCGAGCATATTTTCTATTATAGAGGATCCCGTGCTTATTCAGAGTCGCTTCCATTAACAATCTACCAGATAAACTGCGAGCGGATTGATGAAAATATGGTGAATCTTGAGATTAGATTTAATCAGAGTGTAAATCCACGTTCTGTTCGACGAGATTCACTTTTAGTAGACAAAAATAATCTTCCGGAAAAAATTAGATTTTCATTTAATAAAAAAGGTGATAGACTAAAAGCAATAATACCTGTGAGCACCAATTCGTTTGGTCTTACTGTTCAAAATGTTCGTGCATTTGATGGAACTATGATAGAACCCGTAGAAATCATTGTATACATCGAAGATTTTGAAGAGTTTGATGAATCTGATATAATTGATGAATCAAAAGAAACCCTTGAAACAGAAAACGAGTAGCTGGTTATGAAAATACTTATAGTTGAAGACGACCCTGGTATTTCGGATTTTATAATTCCGGAGCTTGAACATGAAGGTTATGAAACCTGCCTTGCTGTTACAGGCCGCGAAGCCCTTGATAAATTTGAGAGCGAAAAGCCTGATTTTATCCTTCTTGATGTTATGCTTCCTGAGTTGAACGGACTTGAGGTTCTTAGAAGAATTCGTTCTGTTTCAACAGTTCCTGTAATTCTGGAAACAGCCCGCGGTGAAACAATTGACAAAATCAATGGCTTGAATCTTGGAGCCGATGATTATATTTCAAAGCCTTTTGAAATCGAAGAATTGTTAGCCCGCATTAACGCACTTATCAGACGAGTTAGTTTTGCCAAACCAAAAGAAGCTTTGCTAAGTTATAAAGATCTTACAATAAATGTTGATAGAATGAGCTTTTCTATGACGGGCTTAAGTCAAGCTGCCACTGGTGAGAGCGCAGAAGAAATACCTCTTTCAAAAACAGAATTCCTTCTTCTTAAACTGCTGGTAGAAAATCAGGGTAAGGTTCTTTCTCGTTCTGTAATTATAGATGAAATCTGGGGAAAAGATCATTTCATTGATGAAAACACCGTTGATGTTTATGTAGGATATCTTCGTTCAAAAATTGCAGAATATACAAGAGACGAATATATAAGGACTGTTCGTGGAACCGGATATATTCTTGGGTAGGGTGTGACTGCAATGAAAATTCTCAGAAAGAAAAATCAATCATTTTCTGTAAGGCTTTCATTGCGCTTTATGTTTCTGCTTACAATTGCAGTTATTCTTTTAACGTTTGTATTTCTATTTTTTGTACGCACGCTTGTATATTCAAGCCAAACAGCAGAATTAAGAAAAGCCGAGACAGAAGTTTATAATGCTGTAAAACCTGTTATTACTTCTGATGGTCCTGAGCATAGAAATGGCGGTGTTCCTATTTATGAAATTCCCTATTATCTTACATATATTGTCTGGGATTATGAGACAGAAGATGTAATTGCGACAAACGACCCCTTTTTGCCATTGTTAGAGCAGACTAACGGAAAAGCTGTTCATTATTTTGAAAAAGATTTCTTTTTTGACGGCGACCTTGATATTGAATATTATGCTTTGAATCATACTTTTGCAGGAAGAAAAATTGTCGTTGCTGTTGCAATGAATATGGAAAACAACAGCAGTACAGTTATTTTTTCAAAGCTGCCGCTGGCACTTTTGTTCCTGTCAATTCCGATTCTGATTTTGTCTTTCTTTGTATCTTTGTTTATTACTAAAAATACTATAAGTCCTGTTGTGAAAATTACAAAAGCTGCCCGCTCAATGACAACACAAAGTCTTGATAGTCTTTTGCCATTGTCTGGAAGGGGAGATGAAATAGACGAGCTTTCGGATACTTTTAATGAACTGTTTATGCGTATTAAGGCAGATTTTGACAGAGAGCGTCAGTTTTCAAGTGATGTTTCGCATGAGCTTAATACACCTCTTACCGTAATTTCGGGCCAGGCAAATCTTTTATTGCGATGGGGTAAAGACGATCCGGTACAACTGGAAAAATCATTGATTGCAATAAAAAATGAATCAAATTCAATGCACGCCATAATCCAAAATCTTCTGCAGATTTCAAGAATCGAAAGTGGCCGCATAAAGCCTCAATTGAGCGAGGTTGATTTACATGATATGTTTGAACGTGTTACACAGGAGTTTTCAGCTGTTGCACCAGATGTTAAAATTGAATGTGATAGCGATGATATAAAGCTAGTAAGCGATAATGAAATGTTTCACCAGATTCTGACAATTCTTATTTCCAACAGTGTCAAATTTTCAAAAGCCGTAAATGACGGGGAAAGTCAATGCATCGTTTCCTTAAAAGCGTGGAAGCAGAAGAATAATATTTTTATTCAGGAAAAAGACAACGGCCCGGGTATTTCCGAAAAAGATCTTCCATATATTTTTGAACGTTTTTACAGAGCAGATGAAGCACATACAAGAACTGCAGGTGGGTCAGGACTTGGGCTTGCTATTGCCCGTACTTTGTGTCAATCGCTTGGTGCAGAAATCACTGCCGGCAATGCAGAGCCAAAGGGTGCTGTTTTTACAATTCAATTTGCTGAATAATTCTTTTTTAATATAAATTGTTATTACAGTTGAATTTCTGTATAATGTTTTTTATGGAAAAGACAGTTTATATTATTGGACACAAAAATCCCGATACAGATGCAGTTGTTTCTGCTGTTGGTTATGCACGCTTAAAAAATCTTCTTGGATTTCCTCAGTATAAAGCAGCAAGAGCAGGTCATTTAAATCCTCAGACTGCGTATATTTTTAAGAAGTTTGATGTACCTCGTCCTGAATATTTACCGGACCTTGTTCCAAAAGTAAAATACTTTATGCAAAACAATGTCGAAACTGTTACCGAAGATATTTCTGTCTGGGAATCAATTGCCCGCATGGAAAAATCGGAAAATCGTGTAATGCCTGTTGTCGATAAAGATGGTCATTATCTTTCGCTGCTTCATTATTCAGGTTTTGCGCGGGGTGTTCTTACAATTCTTAATCCCGAAAAGAAGCATCGTTTTTCTACAACAATAAATCTTATTCAGAAAACCTTGAACGCTCAGCCGATTATAATTGCCGACGATGCAGACAAAAATTTTAAAGCGTCTATACATGTCGGTTCTTCTTCTCCCGAAACTTTTGTACGACGTCTTGATGCTCATGCTTCCGAAGATATTGTCGTTATTGCTTCGGACCGTGCCGATATTCACAAAATGTGTATAGAGCATAAGGTAAAGCTTCTTATCACAACTTCTGGTCATGTTATCAATAAAGAACTGCGGGACCTTGCAGAAAAAAATGGTGTAAGCGTAATAGTAAGTCCTTATTCAACATCTCCAACTTCCATGCTTATTGCTTATTCTATGCCTGTAAGTGTAATGGGCGATAAAGATATTAAAACAGTTCATATTAATGATACTGTTTCAAAAATCAAAGAGCTGCTGCAGGCTGCTCACTGTAAATATCTTCCTGTTGTTGATGATGATAATCGTGTTATTGGAATGATTTCGGAACACGACCTTATGAAGGAACCGAATATCGAAGTAATTCTTGTTGATCATAATGAGCTTTCTCAGGCTGTAGAAGGAATAGAGCATTATACAATTCAGGAAGTTGTCGATCATCATAGAATCGGCGCAATTCCAACAAAAAATCCTATTACATTTATCAACAGACCTGTTGGTTCTACTGCTACTCAAATTGCAAATCTTTACAGAGAATATAAAATTCCAATTCCAAAGGATATTGCTCCACTTTTGCTTTGCGGCATCCTTTCTGATACACTTATTCTTCAATCGGCAACAACAACAGATGTAGACCGTGAAACTGCCGAATACCTTTCTAATATTTCTGATCTTGATATTAAAGAGATTGGTAACGAAATCCTTATTGCAGGAAGCAATGTTTCTGGCCGAGATGCAGGTGAGCTTGTTCGTCAGGATTTGAAGGAATATACAGAAGGAAAAGTAACTTATACTGTAAGTCAGATAGAAGTTGGCAGTACAAAGGAAGTTCTGGAACGAACTCAGGATTTCTTAAAGGAACTGGAAATAGAAGCTCGCAGCCGCAAGGCACTTTTTTCTTGTCTGCTTGTTACGGATATTACAACGCTTTCGAGTGTCCTGTTAATTTCGTGTGATCCAAAATTCAATCAGTTTATTACATTCCCAAAACAGGAAGAAAATGTTTATTTCCTTCAGGGAATTGTTTCGCGAAAGAAACAGCTCATTCCGCTGCTTACAGAGCAGGTTGTAAACTATTCAAAGTAATTTGAATTTATGTCTTTTTTGTGGTATAATGTATATATATGGAAACAAAATTCAAGATTGACCAAAAGGTCGTTTATCCAAGCCAGGGTGTTGGAATTGTAAAAGAGATCTTTGAAAAGAAATTCAATGACGAGATGAATCTTTATTATAAGATTTATATCGAAGCCTCAGACATGATTGTAATGGTTCCTGTAAATAAAGCAGAAGAGCTTGGCATACGTCAGATTGTAAATGCAAAGGAAGCAGAAGAAGCTCTTAACCTTTTGTCTGATGAATTTGAACCAATCACTTCTGACTGGAAGCTTCGCTATCAGATGAATCTTGAACTTCTTAAAAAAGGAACAGTAAAAGATATTGCAACAATTGTACGCTGTCTTTACAACCGCAGTAAAGTAAAGGAACTTCCAATTCTTGAACGCAAGCTCTATGATTCTGCAAAGAAGCTTTTGGAAGACGAAATTTCTTTTGCACTTGGAAAATCTGCTAAGGAAATCGAAGCCGCAATCCATACAAAGCTTGAACCTCCGGGAGCTGCTCCTAGAATTAAACATAGCATTCAGCTTGATGATGATGAAGATGATAATTTGATGGATGATGTAAACGAAAAATCTCGTGATGCTGATGATGATATAGACGATGAAGATGGAGCTTCTGAGGATATGGATGATGCAGAAGGAGATTTTGACGAGGATGATGATTCCTTCTAATTCAGCAGGTTCAACAGGCAATAAAAAAATTGCAATCATAATAACAGCGGCCGGTTCTTCTACAAGAATGGGCCAGTCTGTTAAAAAAGAATATCTTCCACTTGGTGGAGGAACTGTCCTTTCTTCCTGTGTAAAAGCTTTCGAGGACGCCGCAAAAAATAAAGAACATCCGTTTGAAATTTCTCATTTAATTATTACTGTTCCTATGAATGGAGTTGCCGAAGCCTCCGAAGCAGTAACAGCTTTTTTTGATTTTGATGATGACATGAAAGAAAAGGTTGAATATGTGCAGGGTGGTTATACAAGGCAAAAATCTGTTTTGAACGCATTGGAACATATAAAAAAAGCTGCTGTTCAGCCCGATTATGTTTTAATCCACGATGGAGCAAGACCTTTCGTTTCTGACAGAATAATTCATCATGTTCTTCTTGCGGCACAGGAGTTTGAAGCCGCAGCCCCTGGAATTCCACCGACAGATACAATAAAAGGAATTGACGAGTCTGGTTTTATAGTTCAACACCTTGAACGGAAAATGCTTACAGCAATTCAAACTCCTCAAGGCTTTGTTTTTGGAAAGCTTTTTGATGCGCATAAAAAAGCAGCATCAGATGGCCATGATTATACAGATGATACAGAAATCTGGGGCCGTTATTGTGGTAATGTAAAGCTTGTTACCGGTGACCCTAAAAATATTAAAATTACATATCCAGGCGATCTGGAAAAAGCCCAGATGCAGGCAAATGGGTAGGGAGCAGCATTTTGATTAGAGTAGGGCTTGGTTATGACATTCACAGACTCGTGGAAGGAAGAGCGCTTATACTAGGCGGAGTTGTGCTTCCATTTGAAAAAGGTGAAGACGGTCATTCTGACGGAGACGTTCTTTTTCACGCAATTACAGATGCAGTACTTGGTGCCTCAGGTCTTGGTGATATTGGTTCCTTTTTTCCACCCGAAGATCCAAAATGGAAGGATGCCGATTCTGCAGAACTCCTTAAAACTGTGATGGAAAAGGTTAGGGCTGCCGGCTGGCAGATAGAAAATATTGATTGCGTTATAAAGCTTGAAAAACCAAAGTTTATTCCATACAGAGAACGCGTAATAGAATCTGTTGCTTTTGCACTTGGTGTAAAAAATGACCAGGTGTTTGTTAAAGCAAAAACCGGTGAGAAACTCCCACCGGTTGGTACTGGCGATGCTGTAGAAGCATCTGCCGTTTGTCTTTTATCTCGTTCGCATAATTAAGTTTAATTAAGCCGGCATATTAATCCGGCAAATCAAGCAAAAGCTCAATTTCTGTTATAGTACGTTTGAATCTGGAAGCAAGTTCAACATTTGTCCAGCCTTCACGCTTAAGAGAACGTATTGTTTCGCGTTCAGAAGGTGAAATACCTTTGTCCTGTACAGGCTTGTTCTTTGCAACTTCATTTTGGGTAATCTGATGAAGTGTGTTGAACTTATTGTTAACTTCGCGGCCGAATTGTTCAAGCTCAAGCTGTGTCTTCTTAATACCAGAGTTTGCAGAATGAATTGTATCAATTCGTTTTTCTGTTTCTGAAAGAACCGAATCAAGATTCTGAAGCTTAGAAGCAGCTTCCGTAATCTTTGGTCCATTCTGAAGAATTCTGTCAACGTTAGCCTGAACAGACTTAATTTCATTAGGAAGAGAAGTTACCTGACGTTCACAATCTGCAATTCGCTGTTCCATATTCTTAAGGTTTGCAAACGAAGTATCTACATCCTTAAGAACTCTGTTAATCATTTCATCCTTCTTTTCCAGACGGTCATACTGTTGTGAAACAATATCAAGCTTGTCTTTGTAATCGCGGACTGCTACTTCCATTGTTCCAATATCATCAGAAGTAACATTCAGGCTCTGAATTCGTTCGTCAATTGTGTTAGACAAAGCAATCAGCTGACCAAACTTTTGTTCCAGAGAAGTTACGCGCTGTTTTTGCTGTTCAAGTGCAGTAAGCTGCTTTGACATTTCGTCATTCATTTTAACAATAGAATTGTATTGCGCTGTAAGGTCTTCGGCTGTGTCTGTAAAATTACCAAGCTGATTAAAGCGGTTGTTCAAATCATCAAGGTTAGCATCGAGCTGACGTTTCATTGCATCGGCACGTTCAAACTGCTGAATGTTGGCACGGATTGACTGCAATTCTTTTGTAAGCTCGCCCATACGAACCTGCATGTCGTTTGCATCATTCTGCATTTTAAGAACAAACTGTGTCTGACTTGCTCTGTTCTGATCTGAAGCGGCCTGAATATCTTTTTTAAGCTGTTCAAGGCTCTGTGCAGAATCTTTGTTCTGGGCTTTTACACGTTCTTCGGTATCTGTAAGCATCTGAGTGTAAGTTTCATTTAATTGTTTGAGAATCTGTTCAGAACGCTCTTCGTATTCTTTTACAGAAGCTTCGGTCTTGTTTTGCAAAGATGTAATTCTATCATTCAGTTCATTCTGCTGATCCTGAATATAAGAAGCATAAGACTGCATGTTTTGTGAAAGCTGCTGACGTGATGCTTCAATTTCATCTTTTGTGTTTGCCTTAAATGAAGCAAGTTCGTTCTGGAAAACTTCGTTAGCTCCATCTAACTGAGAGCGAAGCTGCTGCTTCCAGGTATTAAATTCCGCAAGAGCGGCATCAATAGATGAGGTTCCTGTTTCCTGCCTTTCGAGCATACTCTGTTCAAAAGTCTGAAACTTGGTAGTAATATCTTCCTGAATCTTGTTGATGTTAGTTTCAACCTTTTTAAGAGTATTTTCAAACTCTTTCTTAAGCTCTGAATCAGTATCCATAGAAATTTGAGAAAGCTTGTCTCTTGTTTCTTCCTGGAAATCGCCAAGTGTGTTCTGGATTTCTGAAATATTTGATTCAAGACCAAGCTTTGATTTTTCAACAGCTTCTGCAAGCTTGTCATACTGCTCTGTCGTTCTGGAAAGAATTGAAGCAAGATTTGTTTTAAGCTCGTTCTGATAATTCTGTTCCATTTCATTTCTTGCATTTTCATAAGTAGCAGAAATAGAAGCAAGCTTTGTATCAAGCTGGATTTTCCATCCCGAAAGTTCAGAATCAATCTGGTTATTCTTTGTAAGAATGTTGTTATTAAAGGCTTTTTCAAAATCCTCGAGTTTTGCACTCATGCTGCCTGTTGCAGTTTCCTTAAGCTCATCGAGTGATTTATCAATTTCGCGCAAACGGGCTTCGATTGTTTCGGAATCTTCTTTAATCTGGGTAGAAAACTCTTCGTGGCGGCGCTGCTGGTTGCTTGTAAAGGTATCAAAATCTCCAAGAACGCGAGACTGAACTTCCTGCATTGCGGCGCGAAGGCTCTTTTCAAGGGTATCAATATCGGAACCGTTATTCTGAATCTGAAGCAGCTTGTGTTCAATATCCTTTTTATAAGAACTAAGTTGGTCATCAATTCCTTCAAGAATATTAAGGTGAGTCTGCTCACTTTCGGCAACAGAACGCTTAACAGAATCAGAAATGTATTTATTCATATTGTTAAGCTTAATTTCTGTATCAGTCTTAAAGTCTTCGATTTCTTTTGTTATGCTCTTAATCTTTGCATCAAGCTCAGGCTGAAGCTCCTGTGCCTTTTGATTAACAGCAGAGCATTCCTTCTGTAAATCTGCAACAGCAGTTTCGGCTTCGTGAATTGAATTGCTTGATTGAAGCGACATGTTTCTGATTTTCTCTGTAATGCTTGTTTCGAGCGTATCAATCTTCTGCTGGATAAGACCTGCATATTCATCAATCTTTTTGCTTGCACCTTCATTAAAGCTGTCAAGCGCAGCCTTTTCTTTCTGGTCTGCCGAAGCAATTGCATCATTGTAAAGTCCGGCATATTTTTCCTGCATAAGCCTGATTTCTTCATCAAGCTCGGTCTGTATAGTTTCGAGGCTCTTTGAATTACCGTCAACATCGCGTTTAAGGAATTCAGAGGTTTCGCTGCATTTTCTTATGCTGTCTTCGAGTGAAAGACGAATCTCTGCAATCTTCTGCTTGTAGTCTTCATCAAGCGCTCTGAGCCGTTCACTGAATACATTCTGAAGACCTTCTTCTTCTGTTTCATAACGTTCGGTAAGCTCGCGGATATTTGATTCAAGAGCAGCAGTCTTGTTTTCATATTCATTTTCAACAATAGAAAGCCGTGTGCCCAAAGAATCCTTAAAGTCAGAAAGCTTACTGCTGTAGTCGTTCTGAAGAGAATTAATCTGTTCCTTGCATTCATCTGCAAAGGTAGAGAATTCCTGTGAAAGGCTGTTTTCGATAGAAGAGGTTTTTGTTTCACATTCATCTTCAACAGCAGCAAGTCGTGTTCCAATAGAATTCTTAAATTCAGAAATCTGACTGTTATAATCATTTTGAAGAGAATTAATCTGGGCTTTATATTCTTCGGCAAGTGAAGAAATTTCTTGTGAAAGATTATTTTCAAGTCCGGAAAGTTTTCCTGTGTTTTCTGATTCAAAAGTAGAAATTCCTTGAGAGATAGCGTTTCGAATACTTTCAAGCTTTCCTGTATTTTCTGATTCAAAAGCAGAAATTTCCTGAGCAATACTGTTTTGAATACTTTCAAGCTTTCCTGTATTTTCTGATTCAAAAGTAGAAATTTCCTGCGCAATACTGTTTTGAATATTTTCAAGCTTTCCAGTGTTTTCCGATTCAAAAGTAGAAATTTCCTGCGAGATATTATCCTTAAAGCTTTGAATCCTGCCTGTACTTTCTGCAGCAAGAGTATTGATTGCCTGTTCATATTCAGCTTTAAGGCGCTGCTGTTCGGCAACAAAATTTTCGTTGAACTCGTTGATTTTTTTGTTGTTTACGGCAGTTGCAGTATCAAAGGATTTTGAATAATCGGTTTTGAGCTTTTGAATGTCTGCATTAAATCTTGCTTCAATATCTTCGAGCTCTTTGTTTCCTTTAGAAGTAATTGAACCAAGCTGTGAATCATATTTCTGTGTGATTTTTCCTACAGCCTCATCATATTTGTCGGAAAGAGATTTATAATCGGCATCATATTTCTGGTTGAGTGTGCTGTAGTTTTCTTCGTAACGCTGGCTGATTTTTTCAAAGTCGCTTTTGCACTTCTGGTCAATGCGGGTAAAATCCTGATTAAATTGAGTTTCGAGTTTTGCAATGATTCCGTCATTTTTACCTGAAACAGATTCAAGCTGTGCATTGTATTTGTCGTGGAGGGTCTGAACCTTTGCAGTGTAAGTATTTGAAAGACCTTCGATACTCTTCTGGAAGTTTTCGTTCATCTTTGCAAGGTCGGCCTTAACATCATTAACAAGCTTGTGTTCAGATTCCTTGAAGCTCTGGGTAATCTGTGCATCAAGTTTTTCATTCTGTTCCTTGAGTGCAGCAATATATTTTTCAGAACGTTCTGTAGCCTGCTGACTCAAATGTTCAAAGGCTGTATTTTCAAGGGACTCTGCCTTTGCGGCTGCTTCGTTATAAGCTTCCTGAATCTGCTGCTTGATTTTTGCAAGAGCGTTTTCTGCATCACTCTGAGATTTGCTGATGTCAGAAGCAATTTTGTTTGCATAGTTTTTATATTCATCAAGAAGGGTAGTGCCAATAGCCTTAAGCTGCTCTGCATTTTCCTGGGAAAAGTGTTCAGAAATTTGTGGGATCTTTTTATCGATATTGTCTACAGTCTGCTGCTGCTTATCAAGGCGGTCATTTAATTTATTTACAATGACACTTTCCTTTTGAATTCTAAGAAGGTTTTCTTCTACCTGTCCGGTCATTTCGTTTAAGTCGCTGATAAGCTTTGAATAATTGTTTATCTGTGCTTCGATATTTTGAATAGCTTTAATGTCGTTGTCCAGGTTCGAAATTTTGTCTGCAAAATCCTGATTCTGCTGAGTAAGAAGCTTTACGGCTGCATTTGCCTGATTCTGGCGGGTATCAAATTCTGCTATAAGGATGTTAAAATGATCCTCCAGCTTTTTAAAATCATTATGCATTTCCTGAATACGTCCATCTGCATAACGCTTTACCCGATCCATTGAATTTTTTTTCTTGTCATTTTCATGAAAGAAGATTGCAATACCTAAAGATACGACAGTAGCAATGAGAATTAAAATAAAGATATCCACTTTTTTCCCCACCCAATTTTTTGTAAACTCCAAAATTATTTGGAGGCTTGTTTAAAAATAAACTTTTCCAGCTGCCTATAATCCCAGAAGGTAATATCTGCGATTTTTGATCTGATCCCGAACATTCCCCGTATCCAGGGTACAAACCAACCGGCTTTCATACCTAATTTTTTAGGACCAGCAACATCATAAGAATGGCTGTTCCCGATGTAAAGAATGCGCTCTGCCGGAACCTCAAGTTTTGCTGACAATTCCTCAAAAGGTTTTGACGAAGGCTTTAGAGCTCCAATCAGTTCAGAACTCAAAAGCAGGTCGCAGTCTTTTTTTATTCCCCAAATTTCCCCCTTTTGTTCTGGAGGAAAATCCGAAAGCAATGCAATCTTAAAACCCGAAGTTTTAAGTCTGTGTATAAGTTCAGGTGCACCATTGCAGGCATTCATTTTTTCGAAATACGGACGCAAGCCTTCGTAGACAATATTATTGAGCTGAAGTTCTGCTTCTGGTCTGGTGCAGCCAAGCTCTTTTGCAAGCAGCTCCAGCTGGACGCCATATAAATCGTCATAACCCTGCTCATTTTGTTTGTCTGCACGCAGCATCTTGCGTACTTTGTTGAACTTAATGAAAAAGCTCCAGTTCTTCAGATAGTGCGGAAAAACTTTTACATAGAAAACCAGGTTTCTGTAAAGGGTTCCGTCAATATCAAAAGCAACAGCGTCTATTTCACCCAAATTTAAAATATACACTAGAATATTATACTATATTATTGTAAATCCGTCATTAGAAAAATAAACTTTATTCGTTGTGCATAGAAAAATAAACTTTATTCGTTGTGCAGAAAATGTGGGGACTTTGAAAAATTGTGGGGTCCCTGAGCCTGTCGAAGGGCCTTTGTTATTCGTTACGCAGAAAATCAAGCTTTGCAAGTCTCTGTTTGTCAGGCGTAATGCAAAGATTCTTTTCCTGGGTTGGAATAACAAGCCCTTTAGGACCATTTTTTGCGCGCCTAAGATATTTTACGTGAGTATAATAAAGATCAACCTTGCTGTTTGTGCGGGCCTTTGAGTAATGAACAGCAAGATTTGCCGCATCAAGCAGAATATCAAGCGGAACAGTTTTGCCCTTACGTGCCTTTATAAAAACATAACCGCCCGGAAAATCGCGGACATGGAGCCAAAGATCATCACCACGAACATAATGGCGCAGAAGCTCGTCGTTTTCGTTTGCATCACGGCCAACAAGAATGTACCAGTCGTTTATGGTGTAGTCCAGTCCCGGACGGGCTTTCTTTTTTTGTTGGGTTGGGGTAGTGTCACGACGTAAAAGCTGTTCAATTTTTACAGGATTTTTTTCGGTGCAAATCTGCTGGTACTGTTCGTCAAGTTTTTCTATCTGGCGGCGGGCAGTTTCTATATCGCGTTCCAGGTCTTCTATGCCGCTGGTGGCCTTTTTGTAGTTTTTATAGTAATCCTGGGCGTTTTCCTGGGCAGATTTTTTAGGGTCAATCAAAATCCGCAGGGTTTTGCCCGTTTCGTAGTCTTCGCATTCAAGAAATTTAGAAGTGCCGTCAATCATGTGGCCAAAAGTCAGAATAAGGTCACCCTGGTGCTTAAGCTGGCCCGCATTTTCAAAGGATTTTTTCTTTTCCAGCAGATTGTTCAGAGCATTTTCCATCTTAGAGTGGCGCACGTTGTACCATTTTTCCGCCTTTTCCAAAAGCGACTCAGTCGAAAGGTTAGCCGCATGCTCGCTGTACCACCAGTCGATGTAGGAGTTGAAGGAGGGGAAGGACTTCCCCTCGCTCCGGCCCGCTGCGCGGTCTTCCGCTACCCCTTCGCCTAGGGGCTCCGCCCCTAAAACCCCGGCGTTCTGCCATTCACGAACAGGGTATTTTTCAGCAGTATCTGTCTTTTCAACAGGTTCCGGCGGAATGTATTTTTCCCCCTTAACCTCATTCCTTTCCGGCCGCCGGAACATCGTCTCAAGAATTGTTCCATCTGTGTCACAAAGAATCACGTTGGCCGCGTTGTTCCAGAGCTTTATGTAAAGAATGTAATTTTCTTCAATTTCTGCTGCTTCTTCCTGCGCGGCCAGCTCTTCTTTAGAAAGTACCGGCTTTTTCACAAGAGAAAGGTGTACCGTCTGCTGGTTAGCCTTTTTTTCGTCTGGTGCAACCAGGCGGCTAAGCTCCAGCTTTACAACGCGCTCAAAACCAATCTGCCGGCAGGAATTAATGCGGCACCCTTTTATATGCGACCGTAAAAACTCCATAAATCGCAGCGGTTTTTCATTTTTAGTAATTTTACGCCGAGTCTCGTTCATGCGTATAGAATTCTGCGCCGTGCAAACCACAACAGTTTTTGCAGTTCCTTCTTTGTAAGTATAAAGCGCCAGCATATCATAGCCCGGCTGCACAATTTCCTGAATAAATGCGCCGGTCAAGTCAAGTTCCTCGAGAATAAGATTAATTTCGTTGCAGTTCAGAGACATATAAATGATTTTATTGATGAAATAGTGGTTCTGTCAATGTTAAAAACAGGAAGAGCATTGTTGTTCAATAATGTTTTTATAGTTTACACGCGAAGCATATTGTTTTGTGCAATTCGCGTGTATTTGGAAGAAGTTATTTTTAGTTTTGTACACGCGATTTGAATTGCAGATTTCTTGTCGCGTGTTTTTACCATATCGGGAGCTTTTTGTTTACACGCAAAATTTCTTCACCCTTGCAGTTCGCGTGTAATTTAGAACTTCTCCCCAGTTTCAGTACACGCGATTTGAGGTGCAGCTTTCTTGTCGCGTGTCTTTGCTCTACCGGGAGTTTTCCGTTTACACGCGAAAACAAGTTTGCTGCAATAATTGCGTGTAATCCTTATGGTACTTATGTTTTGAAATACACGCGAAATTGGAGACTAGGGTTGTTTCGCGTGTACAGTCCTCTTCTTTTCTGAAGCTTTTACACGCGAAATCATGTTTGTTGCGTAAACCGCGTGTCTACTCTAAAAAGGTAAGGTTTAAATACACGCGTTTTTATACTTGAATCCTAATTCACGGGCCTTCCTCCTGTCTTTGTAGCAGATATATTCTAAATGCTTTTATTGACGAAATAGTGCTTCTGTCAATGTTGTAACCAGGGCTTCCGCATTATAATAAAAAACATTTATGGTGGTACCCAGTCACAAAACGGAGGTCAAAAGCGCGGATAAAATTTTCTTTTTATATTTTTAATGCAGAACCCCTGCATGAATTATACGTCTTGCAATTACAAACATATGGGTACATACTTAAAATATGATATATCTCCGCTTATTTTCGCAGAACCCGATAACAATTTTAATGGCCGCGCTTGTCCTAATCTTTGCAGTGACTCTTTGTTTTGTCCGAAAGCCTCTTGCTAAAACGCGCCGCGGTAAAATTTTCTGGCGCCTGCTTTGTTTAGGTCCCCTTACGATATGCATAATTCATTTTGCCTGCTGCAGGTTTGCAGGAAGCAGCTGGTATACACGTCACACGTACGGAGCTTTTTATCTTGCGGCGCTTGTCACGGCATTTTTCCCTTTGTTTGATTTATGGAAAATTCCTACTAAAGTTTTTTCAATCCTTCTGCCAATTGGGGCGGCAGCAGCTTTTCTGTATACAATTATTTATCCAATGCCCTTTGATTCAGGACTCAGAAATTATACACGACAGTCCTACACTCAGTCCTTTATTTCCCTTACAAAAGATCTGGAAAAATACTATTCGCTCAAGGATTGGAAAAAGACCGACATTCAGGCAATTGCCAAAAAAATTATGCCTGCTGTAGAAGAAGCAGAACGCAAAAATGACGCGGGTCTTTTTTATGCTGCCATAACAGCCTTTGGTTATTATTTTTATGATGGACATGTTGGCACCTGGCCGGAAGGGGACAGGGATGCCTGGGAGCGTGGACTTATACTTCTTGGTGGAAACGATTACGGCTTTTCCATGTTACGTATTGATGATGGGCGGGTAGTGGCAATTCTTAGCGAGAGTACTTTACCGGCGTACCAGGCAGGCATTCACAACGGGACTCAGATTATTGAATGGAACGGGAAACCAATTGAACAGGCGCTCGCAGAAACAGAATGTATTTACCAGGGAGATAAATATCCTGTAAAAGAAAACGAGGATTTTTTCCGCCCGGTTTTTCTTGCAACACGAGGAATGGGAGAAAGCACAGATATTGCCCAATATCTTATAAGCCGTGCCGCCATGGATGGTACATATGACGCGCCAAAAGCCAGAGTAACCTTTCTTACAGAAGAGGACGAGCCTTGCACAGTAGAACTTGATTGTGTAGAAGACGGTCTTAATACAATAGAATATGTAATGCAATTTCTTATTTCCTTTGGCGTATATCCAAACCGCTACGGCGTAGATAAAAACTTTGATGCCAAAATGATAAATGACGATACAGCCTACATGCTCCGTTGTTCCGAAGAATATAATTATTGGGGAGATATATTTTCATATCTTACAGGAAAATACCCTTCATTCAAAAAACGCCTGCGCCGCCAGCTGGAAGATCTTAAATCACAGGGAATGAAAAATCTGATTATTGATGCCCGTAATAATATGGGAGGTTATCCGGCTCTGGGCAGCGAAACTGCAAGTCTTTTTTCTGACCGCACCTTTGCAACAGATTCAACCTATTCAGACATAAACGGTCGTCACAAGCTCATGTTGACCGATTACGTAAAGGCAGACGGCGAGTTTAAGGATATCAACGTGTTAGTTTTAACTAACTCTTATTGCGTAAGCGCCGGCGACTATTTTGTAAGAGTCATGGGTGAATGCCCGAATGTAACGACTATGGGATTTACTTGCAGCAACTGTTCCTGCCAGCCCCAGGGAGGCCGCGTTATTCTAACAAACAGCATCTGCAATTTTGGCTACACTATCAACTGGCTCTACGAACAGGACGGCAAAACCCGTTTTATAGACACAGATGAAACCCGCGCGTGCACCATTCCGCTTGATATAAAAGTTCCGCTTACTTATGATATGGCAGTCTCATTTAATTATGACATTGATCTTTCATGGGAAGAAAATCAGGATAATATAAGAGATTATGTCATGGAGTATGCACTGGAGTATTTGAAAAAATAATACAGCAAAAGACATTATCCTTCTGATACATTGCCCCCACCCCGAAAATATGATAATATCTTCTTATTATATTTTTAGGAGTTTTTAATGAAACAAACCGGCGCACAGATTATTGTAAAATTGCTCGAGATGTACGGCATTGAGACTGTTGCAGGCATTCCTGGTGGAATGATTCTGCCTTTGTATGATGAATTGAACAAGTCAAAAATCCGTCACGTCCTTGTGCGCCAGGAACAGGCTGCGGGTTTTATTGCTCAGGGAATTGCACGTTCTACAGGCAATGTTGCTGTTTGTATGGCTACAAGCGGGCCTGGTGCTATGAACCTTCTTACTGCAATTGCAGATGCTCGCGCAGATTCAGTTCCTATTATTGCAATCACTGGTCAGGTAAATACAACTCAGATTGGTACAGATGCTTTTCAGGAAGCAGATACCTTTGGACTTTCGTTCCCGATTACAAAGCATTCTATTCTTGTAAAGAGTCCTGAAGAGCTGCTTGATGCAATTCCTCGTGCTTTTGAAATTGCTTTAAATGGTCGACCTGGTCCTGTTCTTATTGATGTTCCACGCGATGTTCAGCTTAAGGAATGCGAGTTCAAAGAATGGCCAGATATTTCTAAAATCCGCGTTCACGATATCCGCTTTCATACACCGATTGATGAATATGCAGAAAAGATGGGACAGATTTCAGAACTGCTTGCTAAAGCTAAAAGACCTGTGCTTCTTTGTGGAGGCGGTTGTAATTCAAGCGAAGCAGCAGCTGGAATCCAGAACTTTACAAATAACTATCCGCTGCCTGTTGCTGTAAGTCTTATGGGGCTTGGCAGTATTCCGGAAGATAATCCTGTTTTTATAGGAATGATTGGAATGCACGGAAGCTATGCAGCAAACGTTGCTGTTCACGATTCTGACCTTATTATTGCAGCTGGTATCCGCTTTGACGACAGAGCAACCGGTCTTGTAAAAAGCTTCTGTCCTGATGCAAAAATTGTTCATATAGATGTGGATGCAGCCGAAGTAGATAAAATCCTGCAGTCAGCAGTTTCTGTTGTTGCTGATGTTGAATCTGTTTTCCCAGTGATAGCACAGCTTGTTTCAGAAAAAGATATAAAGGCAGATGCCGGCTGGCTCAAGAAAATCCAGAAGCTCAAGGAAGAAAATCTTTCTGTTGAATGCGGCCGTCCAAAAGGCGAAAAGCTTGCTAATCCTCGCGAACTTATTTCTAAAATCCCGGAATATGCTGCTTATTCGGGCTTGAATTCTGATGATCTTATTATTACGACAGATGTTGGTCAGCATCAGATGTGGGCAGCGCAGTATTATCCTGTTGAACGTCCTCGTTCTTTCCTGACTTCCGGTTCTCTTGGAACTATGGGCTTTGGTCTTCCTTCTGCAATTGGTGCTTCTCTTGCTTTTCCACAAAAACGTACTGTATGTATAAGCGGCGACGGTTCAATTATGATGAATATTCAGGAGCTTGCAACACTTGCAGAATTAAATCTGCCCGTAACAGTTATTGTTTTTGTAAACGGAACTCTTGGTATGGTTTACCAGCAGCAGAAATATCTGTTTGACAAAAATTACAGCGCTTCTGTTTTTTCAAGCAACCCGGACTTTGTTACAATTGCACGTGGTTTTGGAATAGAAGCAGTAGATGCAGATACAGATTCTGAATGGTATAAAAAAGCCTTTGATGCAAACCGCAGTAACAAGCCATGTCTTGTAAAGGTTAGTGTAGATTCAGAAGAAAATGTTCTTCCATTTGTACCTGGCGGTAAGGCAAATATAGACGCAATTAGAAATTAGAAAAGAAGACCCGTCGAAGGGCCCTAATTGTTTGTACTATCTTCAATAATAAAGAAGCTTATTTCGCTCTTCCAGTCAAAGATTGTTTTGTCGCAGGCCGCAATAAGAAGATTTACAATTTTCTGAAGGTCTGCGCTTCCAACAGCACTGCACATTTTTGCACCATAGGCAGATGTGTCTGGGGTAAACCATTTTTCAATTTCGGCAGGGGTGATGCGTCGTTTTTCCTTAAGCTCCTGCGTTGCAATTTTAACGGCAAAGCCTTTTTTGCGGAACATGTTTGCAATAAAAAGTCCATCCCATGAAAAAAGCGGATTATCTCTGTCACCAAAAAATTCCTGTTCTGCTTCTTCCATTTTATTAAGGATTGCGGCAAAAGGCTCAAGGCTTTCTGGAGTTAAAATCTGCTTTCTTACAAGCTCGCTTATATGCTGACCCTTGCACGGAATCTTTTGCGAAATTACAAGCTTAAAGCCGGGAGCCAGCGGAGACTCATAAGTAAAATTTTCATCTTGTTTATGGGTCGAATTTTCATTTGCTTCTGTTATGTCAGGATTTTCATTTTCGCTTTCGGTTTCGTCATATTTCTGTGGAGTAAGGACAGCACGTACAGCTTCTGCAAGAGCAATAATAGAAGGTTCGCTTGCAAACGGATCTGTAAAGAAAAGTCTGTCAAAAATTGCTCCCTTATACTGAAAGTTTACAAGCACATTATAAAAATCTTTTTGAGTCAAAAAGTCTGTAGATAAGGATTCGCCGCGTGCCTGCAGAATCGGTTTATCAAGGTCGCCAAGTGTACGACCATATTGTTCAAGAATCTGTTTTCCTTTTTCTGTTTTACAAACACCGCAGGTAACACCTTCTGGAGTTTTACGCGCAATATCCCATAAAAGAAGCCCGGAATCTGCATTCCATACAAGGCTTCGGTGATGACGCATAAGCTGCGCCATAGAAATCATAGTGTCGCGGATTCCCAGAAGAATATCGGCTCTGTTTGAATCTAATCTCTGGCGCCAGAAACGTTCTGCTCTGTCAAACACAAGCTCGTTTGCCGCATTTTTTGGACTAAAGGTAAGATTTTCTTCCTTCTTTGTTTCACCGTTTTTAAAGTGTTCGTTCAGCCACCATTCACTAATAGGGGATACTCCGAATTCTGATTTTTCTTTAGGCTCCTGTTTCTTATAAATATTTATGGAACCTGTAAGCTCTGGAGAAGTTGCAAGCTCATCAGAAGTATATTCTTCGGAGGTTTGAGATTTTTCCAGAATCTGTGCAATTTGTATTTCGCGGCGTGACAAAACACCTTCGCGGATTGTTGCTTCGTAGCCCTGTGTGCTTGGCGTATAAAAAACGCGACCCATAAGAGTATCCGGCAGGTATTGTTGTGCAACCCAATGGTCGCGGTAAGCATGCGGATACAAATAGCCGGCGCCATGCCCAAAGCCTTCTGCATCACGGCTGTTATCTCTTAAATGATTAGGAACTTCGGCATCTTCTTTTTCTACAGAAGCAAGTGCATCAAAGAAAGCCATAGAACTGTTTGATTTTGGTGCAGTAGCAAGGTAAAGGGCCGCATGTGCCAGAAAGTAACGGCCTTCTGGCATTCCGACTCTATCAAAAGCTTCGGCACAGGCATTTACAACAGAAATTGCATTTGGATCTGCAAGGCCCGTATCTTCGCAGGCAGAAATAAGCATTCGTCTGAAAATAAAATGAGAATCTTCGCCGGCGGCAACCATTCTTGCAAGCCAATAACAGGCGGCATCGGGGTCGCGGCCACGAAGTGATTTTATAAAGGCCGAAATTATATCGTAATGGTAATCGCCGTCTCTATCATAAAGAACAACCTTTTTTTGAATAGATTCTTCGGCTGCCTGTTTGCTTATAAAAATCTTTGTGCCGTAAGCAGGAACTGGTGGTTGTGCATGAGGCTTCCATTGTTCAGGAGTTGTTTCAATTGCAAGCTCCAGCGCATTTAAAAGGGAACGCGCATCTCCGTTTGCAGTTTCAATAAGATGCTCAAGGGCGCCTTCTTCAAATTCAATTTCCCAATGGCCGTAGCCGCGTTCTGTATCTTTAATTGCCATTGTTGCGGCTTTTAAAAGATCATCAAAAGTAAGCGGCTTAAGCTGGAATACACGTGAGCGTGAAACAAGAGCCTTATTTACTTCAAAAAAAGGATTTTCTGTAGTTGCACCAATAAGAATGATTGTTCCGTTTTCAACCCATGGTAAAAGTGCATCCTGTTGGCTTTTGTTCCAGCGGTGAACTTCATCAACAAAAAGAATTGTGCGTTTTCCGTAAAGCTTGTAATAATCTTCGGCCTGTTTAATGGAATTACGTATATCCTGAACACCAGTCAGAACTGCATTAAGTGTAAGAAAGTTCGAGCGTGTATGATTTGCAATAACACGGGCAAGAGTTGTTTTTCCGCTTCCGGGAGGTCCATAAAAAATTACAGAAGTAAGCTGGTCTGCAGCAATTGCACGTCGGAGCAGACGTCCTTTTCCAACAATATGATCCTGCCCGATATATTCATCAAGGTTTCGGGGCCTCATTCTGGCAGCAAGAGGTTCTGTTTCGTTTTTTACCTGTTCAAATAAACTTTCCAATTGCGGCGTGTGGCTCCCTTTATCAGATAATTTCTATTCTCTGTTCCAGTTTCCTCTGGATGGATAGTAAGACCAAAGACCTATATTGCTGAAGGATGCAGTAGAAGAAGTTCCTGTTCCTCTGAATGTAATTGTTGCATAAAGGCTTGATTCTTCTTCTGTTTTAGAAGGATCGGCACAAAGCAACGACATTAAAATATAAGAAGAAGTAAACTGATATTTTGCATTATTTGTAAATTCAGCAGTTGTGTTTTCCGGCTTTCCATCAGCATCAAGAAGAACTCTGGAAATTCCTCCGTTTGAAGTATAAGTTGAATAGTAGCTGCCTTTTCCAATGAGCACAGAATCTTTTGTCATTGTAAGAGAAGCAATAGGTGAACCAACATCAACAGCTTCTGTCAGATTTGTGCCGTCATATGTAAACAAATGAGAATTCAGATAATAATTTTTTGTCATTCCTCCAAGACACGCTATAGTTGCGGCTGTATCAAAGGTTTCATTCGTTGTAACAGCAAGCGAATCTGAATAATAAAGTGTGTTTCCTAAGTAGAATGCAGAATTTACCTTTGTATTGTTTTCATTTGTAGGAATATAATTACCAGTAAAAGTGTTAGAATCAATTTCGTCTATATCAGTACCGTTTAATTTATAATATTTTACTGTAGATTTGTTAGAAGTAGATGTGGAAAGGAATACATGTCTATGCTCTTTTTTTGGAGAATTTGTCATAAAGAAAGTAAAATAAGTTTCGAATATGCCTTCTGAACTATTGTACTTAGTTGGATAATAAGTATCTTCTTTTCCGTCTGTAATATTTTTCCAGTCTGATTTTTTTGAATTAAAGAAATTATCAAGAGGACATGTCCACAGATAGAATTTTGCCGGCAATACAATACCATAATCTGTATCAGTTCTGTAGCTCGCAGTTAAAAGATAAATATTGTTCTGGTCTGCAAGAACTCTGAAAATCTGCTGACCGATATGACCTTCTGGAGTTGAGCTTGTAGGGAAATAATTATAACGGTGTTTTTCAAAAGGAAGATTATTGTATGTTTTCCATTCTCCGTGCTTTGCTGAATCATTGTTTTTATATTTAAGGGTTCCGCCTCCAGAAAGGAAAAGATATTCCTCGGCGCCGTTTCCAGAATCAATTGTACAACGGGCGATGGCAGATATATTTCCACTGACTGTAGCTTCCTCTGGAAGTACGTCGTGCATGATTCCATAAAAAACAGGCTCGTAGCCGCAGGAAATCAAGAAAGTGGAGAGAATAGCAAGAAGAATTATTCCGGTTTTTATTTTCATTTGTTTTTTCATAAACTACCTTTTGCTCTATAATTAGAAATGATATCGTAATCCGATTGTGGCTGTTTCAAAAAGGCCATTAAAATTCTTAGAAGAATCCTTAAACCATTGAGGAATCCATAAGAAATCTGTTGAAAGACCAATCGAAATTGCATCCGTAATTCTATAATATGCACCAGCCGAAAGTCTTGTTGTAAGGGTAGGGAATATTTCCATGTTCTGCCAGGTTTCATTTGCAATTCCTATTTCTGCATAAAGAGGGAATTCAAATCTGCCAATATAAGGCTGGAACATTGCACCAAAGGTAAGCGGAAACATAATAAGAACCTTTTCGCCGATTGTAACGTTGTAGGTTACAGTCAGTTCCCCACCAACAGCAAAATTCTTACTTAAGAATTTATAATAACCGATAGTAGCATCGCCACCGGTTTTTAACTGCTTCTTAAAATTTAACGGGAAAATAGGACCAAGCTGTATTTTTAAAAACTGATCGCCGGCTCCGTTTGAATCATATACATAAACTTCGTCAAGTGTTGAATTTTCATCTTCATCTGCATAATCCTGACCAAAAAGAAAAGCAGAAAATGAAAGTAATAGCATTAATAAAGAAATAAAGCGTTTCATATTGCCCCAAGTGTGTTTTTATAATATCTTAATACGTGTGCTTCTGCGGTCCCTGAGTTTGTCGAAGGAGCCGAAGAGATGCAATTATGTAAATAATACAGTTTTTCCGACTGTTTATCAATAAAAGGACTATAATATAGAAGAGGTTACATATATGAGTGCAGTGATTATCGATGGAAAACAGATTGCCGCCGACGTTCGTGCAGATGTTGCAGCAAAGGTTGCAGAATTAAAGGAAAAGGGAATTATACCTTGTCTGGCAGTTATTTTAGTAGGGGAAAATCCTGCAAGTGTTTCGTATGTTACGGGAAAACGTAAGGCGCTTGCCGAAGTTGGCATGGCAGACAGATCAATACAACTGCCGGAGACAACTTCCGAAACCGAACTATTGGAGTTGATTGCATCTTTGAATGCAGATTCGTCTGTTCACGGAATCCTTGTTCAGCTGCCACTCCCAAAGCATATCGATGAAGATAAGGTTATTATGGCAATTGACCCTTCTAAGGACGTAGACGGCTTCCACCCTGTTAGCGTAGGTAACCTTATGATTGGCCGCCCGGGCTTTTTGCCATGTACACCTCACGGAATTATTGTATTGCTCAAAAAAATGGGAATTGAAACTTCTGGCAAGCACGCTGTAGTAATTGGCCGCTCAAATATTGTTGGTAAGCCAGTGAGCATTCTTCTTGCCCGCAAGGATGTAAACTGTACTGTAACAATGTGCCACACAGGAACAAAAAATATGGCAGAAATTACACGCCAGGCAGATATTATCGTAGTTGCTTCGGGTCATCCACATACTTTAACAGGCGACATGGTTCGCGACGGTGCTGTCGTAATTGATGTTGGTGTAAACAGAATCCCAGATGCAAGCAAAAAGTCCGGCTTCCGTTTAATCGGTGATTGTGATTTTGATGATTTAGTAGAGAAAACTTCGTTTATTACACCGGTTCCGGGTGGCGTTGGTCCAATGACAATTGCAATGTTGATGCAGAATACGCTGGAGAGCGCCTTAGTTAGCTGTTAGCTTTTAGCATTTAGCTGTTAGCACATGGCGTTGTAAAAGAGCAGGCGTTGCGGGCGGCGATTGAGCCCGCAGAGGGGGTGGCGGAAAAACGCGCAGCGGTTTGGAGCCAGGGGGAGACTTCTCCCTAACGGCTTACAGCTAACAGCTAATCGCTATATTCTGTATACGCATACGCATTATGAAAATGTATACTCTCTTCATTCTCTGCTTCAACACTGAACCATTTAAAGTTGTGTTTGCTTAAGGCAGTATAAACTTCGCGGACAACATCTTCTACAAAGCGTGGATTGTCATAGGCATGCTCGGTTACGTATTTTTCGTCCTGACGTTTGAGCAGGGAGTAGAGCGGGCTGGAAGCACATTTTTCTATAAGTTCAATTATATCTTCAATCCAGAAAAACTCAGAGTAGAGGAGTTTTACTTTTACAGTTCCACGCTGATTGTGGGCGCCATATTCACTGATGGCCTTTGAACACGGGCACAGAGTTGTAATTGGGACTTCTATAGTAATGTAAAACTTGCGTTCTTCTGCGCTCACAGTGCCTTCAAAAGAACAGTTGTATTCCATTATTCCGGCGGCCTGCGAAACCGGAGCCTTTTTCTCAATAAAATAAGGAAAGCTTACAGTTCCAAATGCCTGTGCAGCGTCCAGTTTTTTTCGCATTTCTTCAAGCATATCTAAGAAGTGCTGCATCGTAACGTCTTCGTGATATTTATGGAACACTTCAATAAAGCGCGACATGTGTGTTCCCTTGAAATTGTGCGGCAGGTTTACAAAAAGATCTACGGTGGCAGTTGTCTGCTGCTGTTTATGATTTTTGTCCAGGACTGTTACCGGGTAACGGACGCCCTTTACACCAACTTTCTGGAGCGGTATTTTTCTTGTGTCTGTTTCATTTTGTATATCGCGCATGGGGGTATTATAGAATAAATATGGGAATTGATATAGTAGGGGTCCTTCGACAAAAAGCCTAACTTGGTGTAAAATACTACTCAACCAATGATTGAGTAAAACTAAAAAACGCGTCGATTGTCACCCGAGTGGTTTGGCAATATGATGAGTGTAACCTCCTTGCAAGGAAAAACAATAAAAGAGGTATGAAAAATGAACAAAATCGGCGCAACAATTAAAAAATTAAGAAGTGCCAAAGGAGTTACTCAGGAAGAACTGGCAGAAGCAGTAAATGTTTCGTACCAGGCAGTAAGCAAATGGGAAAACGGTGGATCGCCCGACTTGGAAATGCTTCCGATTCTGGCAAATTACTTTGAGGTGACAATTGACGAACTCATGGGCTTTAAACTTGCGGCATATACAAACAAAGAGCGGTTTATAAAGCTCATGGCTGCAGCAGGTGTCTTAAAGCGCGGTAAGTTTAATATTAAAGGGGAGGAGTCTGATTACTATGTCGATACAGAAAACTTTACTACCAGTATTCATCTTGCCAAGCTGGGCGAGTTCTTTGCCGACCTGATTATGGAAGCACACCTTGAATTTGATTGCATTGTTGGAATGGCTTACCACGGAATAAGCTTTGCGGCGGCTACAGCAACTGTGCTTGCAAATAAATATGGGCTTACCGTAAACTATTGTAGCGACAGAAAAATTCCCGACAAGCGCGGAAGAACAATCTGCGGCCACACTCTGCAGGATGGTGAGCGCATTGTGATAATAGACGACTTAATCAACAGCGGAACAACAGTTGCAGGTAGAATAGAAAAACTTCGTGAAATTGCAGATGTCAAGATTGTTGCTCTTGCGGTAATTGTCGACAGAGGTGATGGAGCCATATTTATGAAAGAAAACTATGGTGCACAGACTCTTACAATAATCAGTGGAGATGATATTTCTGATGCGATAAAGCGCGGAATTGTGTAGTCTAGAGATTGATGGGTGGAAAAATTGGGCTGTTCCCGACTTAACAGATAAAAACGGCTGTTAAGTCGGGAGGATTTTTTTTCCGGAGAAGGAGTTTTTCCGACTTAACCGTAAAAAATCCTTATTTAGTCGGGAAAAATAAAGAATTTTCCAGTTTAATTTTATTTAAAGTACATAATAAAGAGTTGAAAATGGAAAAAAATCCCGACTTAACGACGAAAAATCATAGTTAAGTCGGGAATTTTGAAGAAGCATGTTTTTTAGTTTCCCGATATAAAAATACATATTCCTAGTTAAGTCGGGAATTTGAATGTATCTTGTTGTTTTATTCCCGGCCTAACAATACAAATTCTCAGTTTAATCTGGGAACTCTTGTTTAACATATTTATTCTGGAGGGGGGGGGATTTCCTGTAAATTTATACGTAATTTACAAAAAAATGCTTGACTTAACTGTTATACTGTTATATAAACAGATATATACAGATGGTAAACCAAATGTAACACACAGGAGGTCACGTGAAAATACTTCAGAATTCAAGTGAGCCAATTTACAAACAGATTGCATCGCAATACCGCGAGCAGATTCTTTCGGGAAAAATGCCGCCGCAAAGCTTTTTGCCATCAATTCGTGAATTGGCGCAGGAGCTTAAAATCAGTGTTATTACAACAATGAAGGCGTACGAGATCCTTGCAGAAGAAGGCCTCGTAACGGCAGTTCAGGGAAAAGGATATTTTGTAAATCCGCAGAATCTTGAACTTGTACGTGAGCAGCATCTTAGACTTATAGAAACGGAATTACAAAATGCAATTAACTCAGCAAAGGTCGCTGGCATCTCAGATGATGAATTAAAAGAAATGTTAGCAACACTTTTACAAACAGGAGAATAAAGTACCAGCTTGGGGTCCCCGAGCCTGTTGAAGGGGTCGAAGGGAACAACCCGCTAAATTGCTTACAAGGAGATTATAAAATGGAACGAAACGGACTTATAATACAACCCGCAGTAAAAATTGACGGATACGAAAAACACTTTGATGGCTTTGATCTGGGCCCTATGAATCTTGAAATCCCACAGGGCTTTACAACTGCAATCATCGGTGAAAATGGTGCCGGAAAAACAACTCTGCTTGATGCTCTTGGAGGAATTACAAGTAGCCGCAAAAAAATTACCTGGCTTGGAAAATACACAGACCTTGATCAGCATAACGGTGAGCCAAGAAACGAAGTAGCCTGGTGTGCCGCAAACAGATATTTTCCAATCAGCTGGACAATTAAAAATGTAAAGAAATCTTTGCCGCTTGCTTTTGATAATTTTTCTATGGAAAAGTTTGAACGCATTTGCCGCGACTTTGGTTTGAGCTACGAGTTTGATGCAGCAAAACCTAAAAAGCTTTCAGAATATTCAGACGGTAACAGGGCTCGCCTTGTAATTGCATCTGTTCTGGCACGCAGCACAAAGCTTATGATTCTTGATGAACCTGATGCTGCTCTTGATCCTGTAATCCGCGACGTTCTTAATTCAAAGTTCCGCGAATATATAAACAACGGCAACGGTGAAACAAGCATTCTTTTTTCTACTCACAACATTGCCGACATGGAAAGCGTTGTTGATTATGTTGTGTTCCTTGCACATGGCCGCGTTTTAGCCCAGGGCTTTGTAGAAGATTTACGCGAGCAGTATCGTTATGTTCACGGGCCACGTGCTTTTTCAGAACAGTTTATACCGCTCATGCCACATTATTATTTTGATGATGAAACTGGTGGAGAAGAGACTGTAGAAGGTCTTTGCCTTACAGAAAATGCAGATAAATTTGATGACCATTTTGCAGTAGAAGTTCCAACCTTGCAGCAGCTTACAGTTTTGATTTTGCGAAGCGGTGAATAGAATGACTGGGGGCGCGATTATGAAAAATAATTTTATAAACAATTACAAAATCATTACGGGCAAAAGCATTCTGTTTCCAATTGCAATCGGATTAATCTGGCTTGTTGCGTTGCTCATTGTTTTTCGCGTAAGTGTGTCTGGAATCAACTCCAGTGTGGATGCGCTTACGCTTGAGCAGTCATTCTGGACAACAAAATCAGCGCTGTTTGCAAGTGGAATTGGCGTTGGCTTTTTGTTTATTCCAGTTACATTCGGAAGCAAATTGCTGACTCTTAGAAAAATGGACTGCTACCTTTTGACTGTGAAAGACAGATTCAATACATATAAATCATTCTATCTTTTTTCGTACATTGTGTATTGCTCGTTTGCTGTTTTGTTTATTGCATTAGTTTATCTGTTACACTTCTTGATGATCGGCAAACTTTCGCCCCAGACACTTCTGCTTTTTATTGCTGATGAAGAATGTATTCTTTTTGTGTTTGCGCTTTTACCTTTTGCTTTGCCATGTAAAATGATGCCGGCGCTTTTTTTCAAAGGTGCGTTTCTCATGATTATTCATAATGCTTTGAACATTTTTATTATGTGTGCAAACAGCCTGTACCTTGTAATCTGTCTTGCTTTTGCAATTCCTGGTCTTATGTTCCTTTCAAATCATCGCTGGCTCAAAATTATGAAAGCCGCTTATGATTCAGAGGAGGGCAAAAAATGAAACAGCCAGATATGAAAAAAGAAATGACAGCGTGGAAAATCATGCTGGATTCAGGAAATAATGCCAGACTGAATTCTTTTATTGCAATAATTTTTCTATTGGATGCGGCCTGTTTTTTACTGGTATGTCTTAAAAGATTGTGCCAGTATGAAAATACGTTTCCGTATTATCCTGTTTGTACAAGTACTATTATGATGACAGTTTGTTATTCATTTTTCTGCAGAATGTTTTTTAACAGGACATCGCCATGCTTAGTAAAAACACTGCCCTTTAGTAAATCAATTTATACGGCTAAGCTTTCGCTTTTATTTGAAAGTATAAATACAGTTTTTCTGTTAATTGTTATAGTTGGCAGTTTTGTCTGTCTTGGCAAAGGTTATGATTCGCGCTTTTTTTATCTTGTGATAGTCTTTTTCCTGCTCGTGTATCTTTCTGTTTCGATTATGCTTCCGCTTTCTGCCAGATTTTACAACAACGAAAAGTGCATTTTCTTTATGCTTGCTTTGCAGCTTCTTCCACTGGTGTTGATATGCCTTTTAGCTAACCCAATCGCAGATTTGTTTGAGCCATTAAGTTTGCCTGGACTAACAATGATGGCGGTTATTGCAGCGGTGG
>JAGCTZ010000042.1 GCA_017963165.1 Treponema sp. | reverse complement strand
GAATTTTTCACAGTTTTCACTAAAACATGAGCGAATATTACAAGAATTCCCCTAAAACATGAGTGATTTTTTCTAAGTTTTCACTAAAATATGAGCGAATATTAAAGACTGGCAACATTTTGCTGTAAGTGCTTACAAGAACTATCGTATCATTCTTCAAGTTTTGCGCAGCAAAACTTGGTCGTTTCGCTAGATAAAGCTAAAACGTAGATAAAACTCAAGGCGAAACACTGAAACTTATGTGATTTTCATAACCGAGCATGATATTTTCAAGTGCGGTCTGCCGCTTTACCACATTGACCGCATAATCAAAGAAAATAACATGACTTTTCAAGATGAATCGCATATAATCTATGTGAACGGTGAATATGAAGGAAACGACCCAATCGGCGATTTAATGCACGACTTTGCGTGCGCAAACCCTGACAAAATGAGAAGCAAAATTCTCGCCGAAAAGACACGGTATTACAAGCAGGACGACAAAGGAGTTAGACGTATGAGCAAAATTATGGAAGAATTTGCAATTGAAGAACGAACAGAAGCCAAGCTTGAAGCGGCACGAAATATGCTCTCGATGAACCTTGGTACACATGAACAGATTGCACAGGCGGTGGAGTTATCTCTAGAAACCGTACAACAACTTGCTGAAGAATTGAAAGCTGAGACAGTTTTGCAATAGCCATACAATGACAAAGAAGTAAGACGTATGAGCAAGGTTATGGAAGAATTCGCAATCGAAGAAAGAACAGAAGCCAAGCTTGAAGCGGCACGGAACATGCTTTTGACAAATCTTGGAACTGTGGAACAAATTGCTGCCGTTCAAGGCCTCCCTCTAGAAACAGTGCGACAGCTTGCAGAAGAGCTGAAATCCGAGCCAATTTTGCAATAACCTTACAATGATCTTACTGCATGTACATAAAAGAACTTACTGCACGTACTTGCAAAAAGTGCTGCACGTACTTGCAAAAAGTTGCTGCACGTACTTGCAAGAGTTTGCTGCATGTGCTTACAAGAACTTGCTGTAAAGCTTACAAGATGTTCCTGCAAGGCTTTCAAGAAGTTGCTGTAAGGCTTACAAGAACTTGCTGCAAGACTTACAAGAACTTGCTGAAAGGCTTACAAGATTTTATTGCACGTACTTACAAGAACTTGCTGCATGTACATAAAAGCTATAACTACATCAGTCAAGAGTCTGCTCTTGGCAGATTTCGTTCAGCAAAACGCGCCTACGCAGGCTTTTGTCTATTCATTCAGAAAGTGTACTGATCAGCATAGAAAAAAACATCAAAATCTGATACATTCAATTTATGCCATCAGATAAAATGATTTTTTATCGCTGAAATTCCAACCAGCTTTACTCTCCTTTTTAGGTATCTCAAAAAAGCAGATTACAATATTCCGTTCAAAAGGTCTGTTGGCACATCTTTTAAAACGAAAGCATTACAAAGAAGCAAAATACTTGGATTTTATCCCTGAAATTATAAACGCGCCTGATTATGCAGGATTTTATGAAGAGCAAATCGAACTTGTAAAAATCTTTAAGGACAACCTATTTTTAAGCATTAAACTTGATAAAACAAAAGACATTTATTATGTCGCAACTCTTTTTGATGTAAGCATGGCGAAAATTGAAGCTTATTGTAAATCAGGACGATTGAAGAAACTTGACAAGACTTCTCTTTCTCTGCCATAATAATGTGAAATTTGACAAGCAGGAAAGGCACCCTGCGCTCCCGGAAGGGAACCTGATATGATGGATACGCCGCCCATCCAAATTTCTCAACGCCACTTCATTACGAGGTGGCTTTTTTTATTACCTCTGAATCAAGCCAAAAGTCTGCTCCCGCAGATTTTGTAGTAAAACGCGCCTACGCAGGCTCTTGGATAGTGTGAAACGATGGAGATTGTAAAGCTTTCCGCTATTGATTTACTGGATAGGTTTTATCTCAATTCCAAGTTTTTGTGAGCTAAGTATAAAACTTCTCATATTATTAGGATTCCATTGGGTTGAAACCGCTACTCTTTGCCCGTCAGAAAGAATTATAGGCTGTTTTTTGAATCTACTGCCCGACCACTCGTTAGGGCTTACTTCTTCCCATCGTCGAACCATCTTGCCGAAACCAGGCTTCGCCATATAATCAGGAAATGCTTTCTGCAACTCTGCAAAAGAAATGGTTGAATGAGATTTCACATAAAAGCTTATAGCAGCAAAAACAGTTGAACCTTTTCCACCTGTCGGAGTTCCATTGACCATATATTGAGTATTATCTTTTGTACCACTTAAAGCATAAAACGGATTCACAGCCTTTTCATGCGGAACATAGCTGTTAACAGTCTGTACTACAACTGCCGATTTTTGGTGGACTTCAATTTGAAATTCTGCAAGCACATTTTCAACATCCTCTATTGGATATTTTTTTGTAAGATGATTCTTTACCAATTGCAAAACAGAATCATTTGTCAGTTCCTGTCGGATTAAAGTTGTATTATTTTTTGATTGATTTTTTGCAGAAATAAAATCTTTTACCTTCTGCTTATCAAAACCGTCACAGCTGAACAGCTCCACGAATTTTGCTCCGTCTGGATTGTCCTGTAAAAAATCAATTTCCACAAACGAATAATTCTCTTCGCGTGTTGTGTAATCAAAGTTGTATATATAAAGCTTGTCACAGACAAGAACACCGATATCAATTTTCAACTGATTCAAGTAAGAAAAGAGCTGTGCCTGTCCATTGTGCAAAGTATGTCTTTTCAGCTCAACAACAAACAAGTCTCTGCTGTTATCTTTTATAAGAATATCTGCGCGCTTGGTTTCAACACCCATTTTTACCGGCAGTTGAGAAACAATATTCGAATCTGCATAATTGAAAATTGTGGAGAACAATAGTTCCCAAGAAGCTTGAACGATTTCTTCTTTGCAGTTCAAGTTTTTGTTGTACATAGCTACAATTTTGTTCCAAGAATCTTGATATGCCATATTAAAACCTCATATTCATTCTAATCTAGTTTCTTTCCAATCTACAAAATCTTTTGGATAAAGCAATTCTTTTACATCGTTTTCAGTTGCACTACCAAAGACTTGTGGAATACCACCTGTCCATGCACGAACATTTTCTTTTCCAAAAATTGCCCATGCACTTTCAATGGCTGATACACCATAATCTTCAGCATTATCTTCTTTTCTATTATTTTTTACATATTTTTCAAGTTCATCTTTATAAAGCCATTCATTTCTGCCTTTATAACCGACAACAACTGTACAATAAGCTGCATTGTCAGAATTTTTTGCCCTTATGGCTTCTGCGAAAGACTGATACCAGATTGTATCGTCAGGAGGAAGCCTATAACCCAATAATACAATATGCCTTGCATTTGCGAGAGAAACTTTTACATTACGCTGTATCTCTTCCAAAAAAGAGGTTGGCGTAGATTTATACATTGTCTGCATAATCATTGGCGCATCTAAAGCTTTTGTTTCTGCCCCACAGTGCATACATTGAACAGAATCATATCGAAGTTCTTTTCTCCATTCAGTTTCTTTCTTTGTAAGGTACTTTATTTTATCAGTGCCAAAAATGGGTATTGGAAACAGTGGGATAAGTTCTTTTGATTTGTAATTCCATTTCTTATCGCTATAACCGAAATAAAAAGTCATTCGACCACATATAGGACATTCACGCCAATTTGATGAACCATGCGCAAAATAAAATTTTCCTGTTCTGTTTAATTCAGTACCAACATGGTTTGTACCGTCTTCATTTTCGCGGCTCGCAACACTTTCTGTAAATTCAAGTGTTGGAACTACCGTATTTTCTATTGTTTTTCGTCCACGATGTTCACATCCATAATCAAGCCAGAGTTTTAAAGGGTGGTCGCCATTTATAAGTGGAGCATGTTGATTCAACTCTTTATGTGACATCATAAAAATCCATGGGAAAACCATCTCAAAGTTGAACGACACAAATGATGAAGTAAAAAGGTAAAAATCACGATTTTGTACTGCATGCTTTTTATTAGAAAAAAAAATCCGACCTTCTTTTTGCATTATACGGTCAAATGAATTAATAAATTTTTTGTATTTCTCAAATTGAATTAATAAATCAGCATCTCTTTCAGCTATTATTGTATGCCATGCAGAAGCAAACATCATATTAACAAACAGAATTAGAAAATTCCTTGCAGCTTGTAAACGAGACGGAGAAATAATCTCTTCTTCTCCATCTATAACCACTTTCAGAGATTGACCTGTTAAAATTTTTTTATCAATTATGGAATAAACATCAAGAATAAGGTTATCATTATCACCTATACTCGAAGGACAGATATTCAATACTTTTTTAGCCGCATTCCAATCATATTCAGAACGAAGTTCAAGAATTCTTTTTCTGAGAAGTTTATCATCATCAATTCTATAAACAGCTTTTGCATTTTTCAAATCTTTTTCAGAGATTTCAAAAATACTTTTTTCTGTACCATAAAGAAGATTCAGAAAACAAATAATTTTAGAAAGATCTGGTTCAGAAAACCATTTTAAAAGTTCTGTTCTCGCTTCATCTGCATTACTTTTATCTGACAAAGTTCTAAATATTTTTGTCTGGTCGTAAGTTTGCGGCATTTTTAATGATGCCGTTGCCCCTGCTCCAATGAAAACGAGAACTTCTGAATGTATAGACTTGAAATCATCTTGCATAAATCTACTCTGAATAAACAGTAATCGTTTTTATGACAATATCATCTTTTGTAATTAAATCAGACAGTTCCTTTTCATCTACAATTTCTATGATTATTTCTACTCGATGTCCTAAAGCACTTGTTTTGATTAATGATTTTTTTAATTCACTGTCTTTTATCGAAAAACGGAAACTTTGAGATATAATTATAGACAAAGTACTAATTTCTTTATCGTTATTTTCATTGTTTGAGTTTTTTTCATTTTCAATGAATTGAAATGGAATCAGAACATTATATTTCTTTTTTCCAATTCTCAATGAAAATCCTTCTGCTGCTTGAATTCTGAAAAAAAGCTCATCTTCATTTTGAATGGAAAGTTCAGACACAATTCCTTCAATAAGGTAATTCATCTTATTCATCTCCCTGCATTATATTTTTAAGCAATTCCAAACTTTTAATAGCATCTTCATTTCCTTGTTCTGCGGCCTTTTGAAACCATTCAATTGCTTTTACATAATCTTGTTCAACACCTTCTCCTCTTGCATACAGTACGCCAAGAATGCATTGTGCATTAGAAATGCCTTGTTCAGCTGCTTTCTTAAACCACTCGTAAGCTTTCTCAAAATCTTGTTCTACACCTTCACCTATTCCATACATCATCCCAAGATTGTATTGTGCAACAGGGAAACCTTGTTCAGCAGATTTTCCATACCATTCTAAAGCTTTTTCATAATTCTGGTCTACACCATCTCCTTTCATATACATTTCACCAAAAAAGAATTGAATTTCAGGATTCCCTTGTTCTGCGGCTTTTTTGTACCATTCAAATGCTTTTTCACAATCCTGTTCTACGCCTTCTCCAAAACGGTACATTTCACCAAGTTTGAACTGTGCATCAGAATCTCCTTGTTCAGCAGCTTTCGTATACCACTCTAAAGCTTTCTCAACATCCTTCTCTACACCTTCGCCTAACTGGTACATTAAACCAAGAAGAAATTGTGCGTCAGCATCACTTTGTTCTGCTGCTTTCTCAAACCATTTAAAGGCTTTTCCATAATCCTGTTCCACACCTTCGCCGTTGGCATACATATAACCAAGATTGTATTGTGCATCATCATAATCTTGTTCAGCGGCTTTTGAGGACCACTCAAATGCTTTCTCATAATTCTGTTCTACGCCTAGACCTTGTAGGTACATATATCCAAGTTTGAATTGCGCATCAGCGTCATCTTGTTCAGCAGCTTTTTCATACCACTCAAATGCTTTGTCATAATCCTGCTCTACAACCTCTCCGTAATAGTACATATCTCCCAAATCGTATTGTGCGCCAGCATTGCCTTGTTCAGCAGCTTTCTTATACCACTCAAATGCTTCTTCATAATTCTGTTCTATGCCTTCACCGAAACGGTACATATAACCAAGCCAAATCTGTGCAATAGCATAACCTTGTTCTGCTGCTTTCTTATACCACTCAAATGCTTTGTCATAATCCCGTTTATCCTTACTATACATATAGATAAAGCCAAGCTTACATTGTGCAACAGCAATACCTTGTTCAGCAGCTTTCTTATAGCACTCAAATGCTTTCTCAACATTCTGTTCGATGCCTTCTCCAGAATGGTACATATAACCAAGCTTATACTGAGCAAAACCATTCCCCAGTTCCGCAGCTTTTTCATACCACTCTAAAGCTTTTGTATAATCTTTCTCGACCCCCATTCCGACTTCGTACATCATACCAAGATTATATTGTGCAACAGCATTACCTTGTTCAGCGACTTTTTCATACCACTCTAAAGTTTTTGTATAATCTTGCCCTACACCTATTCCGCGTTTGTACATTAAACAAAGCCAAGTCTGTGTATTGACATCGCCTTGTTCAGCAGCTTTCTTATACAACTTAAAAGCTTCTTCGTAATTTTCTTCAGCATAGGCTTGCATTGCAAGTCCAAGATACTTTTCTGCTTCTTCGTTATTTTCAAGGTTATCCATAATTCATTTTCCTTTACTGAGGATTATATATATTCTATACCGAAAAAACTGTTTTAGCTAAAAAAAATTGAAGGACTATTCTTGAGCGCAGCGAAGTACCTCTTGCGACTCTTCGCTGCGCTCAGATTAATGGCGGTTCGCTGGAATTGTGGGCTTTATCGGAATAACAGCTATTGCTTTGAGGCGGTTCCGGCTTTTTTACGGTGCGGTGAGCCATGTGAATGTGACGCAGGGCTTATTTTTCATACTCCTTGAGCCATTTGTTCGTTTCACAATATATATTATAATTTCTGTTATAATATTTAGTAGACCAGTTATCTGCCATAAGATATTTTTTATAATTCTTAGCTCTTGGCTCTACTTCTATTATCTGATGCCCTGTATCTATTCCTATAAACAGATGGTGCATCTTATACGGCGCAGGTTTCTTGTTGCGTATGATAATACAACAGGTTTTTTGATTGGGATATTTCTCATCCCAGTAAATCTTGAACAGCACAGCATGATCAATACAATTGACCAGACCATCTCCATTAATATCATACACATAAGTCTTAACCTTGTGCATCACATACTCGATGCGTTCATCGATTTCCGGTTCAACCGGTTT
>JAGCTZ010000041.1 GCA_017963165.1 Treponema sp. | reverse complement strand
GAATTATAAACCTTTATGTCCGAGTTATGAAAAAATGCGGAACGGGGGTTCTGGTTTTGTGGAGCGTTGAACGCGGGAAGTGCAAGGATGCCGCAGGCAGGTTTGCACTTCTGAATAATTTCCTATCCGCGTTCTCGGCGGAACAAAATCAGGTTCCCCGTGGGAGCATTTTTTCATCATTGTAACAAAATCTTTTATAATGCGGATGCCCTGAACAGATATTAACGAGTTGTTTATCTTGCCGTAACTGTAATTTTGAATGCTTTGCAGCTGTGTGGTTCAAGTTCAAAGGTTGCAGTTGCCCCTAAATCCTTGTGTTCCCACAAATCGCGGATATTGTCATCCTTACCGATTGTTATGCTCAATTTTACAGTCTGAACTTCTTCGCTTACATTAAAGTAGCATTCGTAATAAGAAAGGTCGTCCGGGCAATCGTTTGTCCAGATTACAACCTTGTCATTACTGCTGTCGGAGCTCAAAAATGCCTGATAAGGATTTTTATTCATTGCAAGAATTTCATCATTTGTAAGCAGGCTAAGATTAAAATCATCAAGCTGAGGCAAATCTGTTCCTATCATAAGCGGCGAACGGAAAATGCTCCAGAGCGTAATCATTGTGCGGGTTTCTTCTTTTGTAAACTTACTTTTCCAGCCGCGGAAACTTCCACCCTTACCATCAGTTTTTTCACCCCAGCCCCAGCCAAGCACATTCATTGGAAGCATATCACAGTCAGGCCAGTTTCCTTCGCCTGTATGACGCTGCCATACTTCACAGCGTTCAAACATTGCCTTAAGAAGCTTCCAGTCATCCCAGAAATCGTCAGTAATACGCCACATATTTGCAAAACGTTCATATTCATGTGCTTTTTCTATATTTGCAGGTCCCGGACTAAGACTTAAAACTATAGGACGACCACAAGCTTCTATTGCACGAGCCATCATTATCATTTCTTTTTCGTAGAAAGACTCTTTTACATGACGGCAAATATCATCTACTTTTACAAAATCAACACCCCAGGCAGCATACAATTCAAAAATAGAATCATAATAATCCTGGGCATAAGGCTTATTTGCATCAACACCATACATATCGGGATTCCAGGCGCAGGTTGAATAAGCACTTGCAATCATATTTGCAGTAACAGCAGTGCCATCGTGAGTTTTAATCGGCGTATGATTGTGAGCCGCAATTCTAGGGATACCGCGCATAATATGAATACCAAATTTAAGCCCAAGCGAGTGAATATAATCAGCAAGAGGCTTAAAGCCTGCCCCTCCCTTACTTGAAGGAAAACGGTTTTCTGCCGGAATCTGTCGTGAAAATTCATCAATGCAAAAATGACTGAACGGAATATATTGTGTATTGTTTGCATTATCGTCACCCGCAAACGGATCTGACCATTGAATATCAATAACAACATATTCCCAGCCATGCTGCTTAAGATTTTTTGCCATATATTCGGCATTGTGACGAACCTGCTGCTCGTTCACCATCGTATTAAAATAATCATAACTGTTCCAGCCCATTGGAGGCACTGGAGCACATAGGTTTTTGTCGTAGCTCATGGTTTTATTATAACATGGAAAAGCAGTTAGCTTCTAGCGGTTAGCAATTAGCATAAAAGGGGCGGAGCCCCGCCCCCCGGCCGCACTACGTTGCGTCCTACCCCACCCAGCGGGGACACCCCGCAACGCCCCGAAAACAATACATGGCCCATCGTCCTTGCGAGGCGGAGCCGAAGCAATCCACACTTATAAATTTGCAAATCCGTTAAATATCCTTTAATATATATATACTAGGATTTTATATGGCAACTTTGATTTCTAAAAAACTTTTACCCCCTAAAACTGTGTTTGACTCTCTTCCTATCCGTGAACAGGAACAGCTCCCCCTTATAATTGGTTCCAATCTGGTATTTATGCTTATGTTTACACTTTTTGGAATCGCCCTTTTTATTTTTGGCTTCCCGCTGGTTGGTGGCGGAGCTGTTTTTCTGCTGGCTTTTTTTGGCTTTTCGCTGGCATCTATAAAGCAGGGACATATTCACAGAGGTGCATGGCTCACGACAATTGCAATTGCAATCATAACTGCTCTTGAAGGTTTTGGGGCGCCTTACATTCACTCTAACTTTTTGCCTTTCCGTGATTCTTGTTTTATTGTTGTAATGACAGTCTGTAATTATGTTGTTTCTTTAAGACGCAAACAGCTGCATTGTTTTTCTATCTTTATTCTTGTACTTTGGATTCTCGAAAATCTTTTTATTTACAGTAAGCTTTTTGTTGATGCACCAAAAGCAGTTACACTCAATAACACAATCTGTTCTCTTGGACTTTTAACTGCAAACCTGGCTGTGCTTTTATTTGACCGCTTTACCCGCAGGGTTGTAGAACGTGCCGCAGAAAATGAACAGAAATCTAATGACGCCTACGATAAAATTTCAAACGTCATCAAAGAAACTAAAGAAGGACTTAATATTGGTAAACAGCTTTCTTCTTCTACAGGGAAAGCAGCCGGCAGTGTTGAAGAAATAAATGAACTTTATGCTTACATCAACAGCGAGGCTGCAAGCTTGAACGGTCAGGCAAATCAGATTAAGGATTCAAGCGTGCAGATAAATGACAAAGCTGAAAAAATGATGCTTACTGTAAAAAATCAGCATTCAACAATTTCGCAGACATCGGCTTCTCTTTCTCAAATGTCTGAAAGTATTTATGACATTAACGAAAAGGCATCACAACAGCGTGCCGGTATGAATTCTATTATTGACAGTCTTGATTCGCAGATGAAGTTTATGCAGCAGCTTGTAGAAAATGTTCAGAAGGTAAAAGAATCTTCCGACAAGGTTGGTAACTTTGTTCAGGCTGTAAACAAGGTTGCTTCGCAGACAAACCTTCTTGCAATGAATGCTTCTATTGAAGCTGCTCACGCCGGTGTTCTTGGAAAAGGCTTTTCTGTAATTGCACAGGAAATCCGTAAGCTTTCTGAAGAAACAACAAAGAACGCACAGAACATTACCGATACCCTGCAGCAGAACGAAGAAATTGTAAACATCACGACAGAATCGGTAAACGTTTTCTCGAATTACACAAAATCTATGACCGAAGAAGTTCGAAATACAATTACTGTAATAGAACAGATTCTTGCAAATATTTCTGATATTGATTCAAACACAAAGAGTGTCATGGGCGAAATTTCAAAAGTTGTTGACGATTCCGAAGCAAGCACAAAGCTGGCCGAAGGGGTTACGGTTGATATAATTCAGCAGAATGCAACCCTGCAAAGCATTACTCTTGGAACAGAGCAGCTGCAGATAAAAGTAAGCAACCTCGAGAACCTTCTTGAAAACATCCGCGCCGCAATCAGCGAAATTGACCAGCACGCTTCTGCAAACGAAGAAGTTTCGGCTAAGATTTCCGGTGTTTTAAATTAGGATAAATTCTCCTAACACAACTCCATTTTTTATGTATAATAAAAGATGGAGTTTTTATTTTGAAAATCGGTTTGAAAAAATTATTCTGCGCAGCGGTTCTTCTTGCCTGTACTTTCAGGTCCGGCCGCATGCTCGTTTTTGCACAAAATCTAATTCGAATTTCTCAATACCAGAAGGACTTAATCAAGCTGCCAAAAAAGCTTGAAAGAAAATTTGAGCTTGAACAGTTTGCAGAAGCGTTTCAGTTTTATGCTCCCCAAGCTGAGCCGCAATTAAAAGGAAACTATGTCATATTTGCCTTTAATTCAGATTCAAAATCTCAGACAGAAAAATCACCCTCGTCAAAGTCTCCTTCGTACCTTTCTCAAATGATTTATGTTTCTGCTGATTCAAAAAAGTATTCTGATATTCTTTATATTTCTGAGGAAGAATATTATATTCCTAAAATCACAACAAGAGATTATTTTCAATTTGATGACAACGGAAATGCTTTTATTATTGTAGAGCATTATCCTTCTAACAGATATGGCATTTTAATGTATTCGCCGTCCCAAGACTCCAGAACCTTTTTTCCTATGACTCAAGAGTTTCCTGTTGTGAGTAATTTTGCAATTTCGAATAATGGAAATTTTCTGGTTGTAAATGGAAGCACTGCCGTAGAAGATCCGTGGCGACCTTTTGATATTCATAATGCATTTATTTTTAATACAGAATATCCTGAACAGGAACCTGAACTTATTTTTGAAAAGCGCACCAGTTTGTCTTCTGTAATTTTTAATCCGCAGACAAAAGCTTTTTATATGCCGGTGTGTAATAATGATTTTACAGGCGTTGTAGTCTTGCGAGGAAAAAATAATATTTATTCTAAACAGGGTGCAATCTTCTATGATCGAGCCACCATTATAGATGGAAATCAACTGGATTACGCCCACAACATTTTCTTATGTAATGAAACCGACCAGAATATATATTTTGTAAACAACAATATTGAACATCACTATGGGGCAAAAATCTGCCAGATAATTGATACTCAGGATGCTATTGAATTTAAAGAGTTAGAACCTGCAAGGGCTATTATCCTTGAATATACAACCGCAAATTATTACAAGGTTTCATTAAGGTCTACACCGCTGGGACTTTTTATCCTTGACAGGAACGATAAGGCTTATTTATACAAAGATGGAGAAGTTCAGGAAACAACCGAAGGCGATGTTTTATTTCAGACACAAAGTTATTATGCTGACCTGCTGAAAAAGAATTTTGTCACAGAATCCAATCTTCAAATCCAGAACCTTAAATTAAAGGT
>JAGCTZ010000001.1 GCA_017963165.1 Treponema sp. | reverse complement strand
TATAAAGTTTCCGGTTATCTTATTTGTGCCGTCAACAGAAGTCTCCGCATCTGGCAGGAAAATGAATGTGCTGTTCTTTATTATATTGCAGGTCTGCTTGCTGAATAATTCTTCGGGTAGATTTTCATTACAGAGAAATTGCCGGATACGCTGATTGTAGTGTCAGGCGCGGCAAATAACGTAGAGCCTTTTTTAATTTCAGTTTTTTCGCTGCCAGAGGCAAAAGTGCCGCTGCCGTCAATTATAAAATAAGCAGCCCAGCAGTTATTTATAAGCGGCCTTATTTCGTCTTTTCCATTAACAGAAGCTTTTTCAATTTTGAAGTAATCACATTCAAAGATGCCTGAAAAATTCTTTACAGGCTTAGCTACAAAATTCGTAATTACGTCCAGAGATTTTTCAATGTGAGTTTCGCGGTTTCTGTTCCAGTCATAAAGCCTGTAAGTCAAATCACTAGGCTGCTGAATTTCAAGAATTGTTATCCCGCCTTTTATGGCATGAACTGTACCGGCCGGAATAAACAGAAAATCACCTTTTGAAACAGTTGTTTCATAAAGATATGACTCAATGCGGTTTTCTTTTATGGCGAGCTTAAGCTCTTCTCTTGTAAAATTGCCTTTTAGTCCAGAAATAATGGTTGCATCAGGTTCAGCTTCAAGAATATACCAACATTCTGATTTGCCATGTGTATTCTCGTGAGCCATTGCATATTCATCGCTCGGATGGACTTGAACCGATAAAGTTTCGTCGGCATGTATCGTCTTTATAAGTAACGGATAATCAGAATTAGTTAATGCTTTTACTGGAACCGGTTTTTCATTATCATAAAAAAAGCTCGATGAGTTCTTCATCGTTGAAACAACCCATTGCTCTACACCCCAAACTTTAGAATTAACAAAAGGTTCAAGCAAAAACAACTTATGTTTAAATTCCATAATAGCGATGTTAGTGTAAATAAGGAATCTTGTCAAATGACATGTTAGATGATACAATCAACTAACCATGAAAAGTATCAACTCGCAGTCAGATATAAATGTTTCTCGAATCCTACGGCTAATCTGGCAGAAAAACGGCATAAGCCGCATAGAAATTGCAGCCGAACTTGGGCTTGATAAGTCAACTGTTACAAAGATTGTTTCGGCTCTGCTTGGAGTTGGTATCGTCAAAGAATTTGCACATGGCATAACTGGTCCGCAGGGCGGGCGTAAGCCGATTTATCTTGAAATTGCTGAAGAATTTGCTGTTGTCGGCGGAATCGAAATTCAAAAAGAAGGGTTTGTCTGCTGTCTTTTGAACCTTCCGGGAAAGTGCCTGTTTGAGTATCAGGAAAAAATGGACACATCTGACTGCATGGAGATTTTTGCCCGCGCCTGCGACATCTTAAAACTTGAGTCGCAAAAACGGAAGATTAATCTAATCGGCATCGGAGTAGGTATTTCGGGCATTATCAACAGCGACTCTGGTGTTATTATGAAGTCGATTTCGTTTGAAATTACGGAGCTTTTCCCGTTTACGCAGATTGCGTCAGTTCAGGCTGGTGTGCCTGTCTTTATAGAGAACGATGCGCGCTG
>JAGCTZ010000040.1 GCA_017963165.1 Treponema sp. | reverse complement strand
TTCTTTCCTAATGCCAAACAGGAAAATCTTTTCATCGGTATGCTGCATGCCTTTAAGTATATGGGAGTTCCTCGTTATGTTCTTACAGACAACATGAAAAGCGTTGTCATAAAACGAGACCAGGAAGGAAATCCTATATGGAATAGAGACTATGAGCAGTTTATGAAGCTTGTCGGCTTTCAGACAAAACTTTGCAAACCATATCATCCGTTTACAAAGGGAAAAGTAGAACGACTTATTCAGTTTGTAAAAGATAATTTTCTTGCCGGAAGAACGTTCTGGAATGTTACCGACCTGAATGAAAGTTCCCTTGAATGGTGCTCAAAGCAGAACTCAAAATATCATCGGGCGACCGATGGAATACCGGAGGATTGCCATCTAAAGGAATGCAGTAATGTATATACATCATTAAACAACGATGCAGGTCTTTTACCTTATCTTTGCCCCGAGCGAAGGATTTCGTTCGACGGCTTTGTTAATTATGAAGGCCGACGTTTTGGAGTTCCATATTATTACCCTAAGAAAACTGTAAGGGTAAACAGAACTGACCGTCAGCTTACGATTTATTCTGATGATCTTTCTGAATGCCTGATAACTCATGAAGTTACATGGAGTAAGAAAGACAGATTCTGTAAAGACCAGTATGCAGTAGAACAGCCGGAAGAGTTTCCTACTGCACCTGTAAAAACAGTAATAAAGCAGCTCGAAGAAAAGAATTATGAACTGAACTTTGACAGCTTTGATTTCAGCGTGGAGGATGATGATGAATAACATTGAGGCATTAAGAAAAAGTTTTGATGAATTGAGATTAAGAGTACCTGCAGAAGATTTTGCAGCCTTTGCTATGGAGAATGATTTTTCTGAGGAAATCATTGAAGCAATTACACAGACATTTGAAATGCTTGTGCAGAAGAAGCAGGAAATGTCTATAGACTTCCTGCTTAAATGCAGCAGACTTCCTTTGAAAAATCCAAGAACTTTTGCAAACTTCAAGTTTGATGATGTAAAAGGCCGCGATGTTGAGAGACTCAAAAGTATACAGAGCCTTGCTCCGATGTACTCGCACAAGAATCTTGCTTTTATTGGACCTGCAGGAACCGGGAAAACACATCTTGCAATGGCCTTTGGTTATGAATGTTGCCAGAAAATGATGAAAGCTTATTTCATTAAGATGACAGAATTAAACGACCTGTTTACCGAAGCAAGAAAATATGACCGTGTCAGTCGTGTCATGACAAGGCTGATAAAACCATCGTGTCTGATTATTGATGAAGTTGGTCACTGTGTATTCGATGCTGAAAATACAAGACTATTCTTCGATCTGATTGACCGCAGGTACCACAAGGAAGGCTGCTCTAATATTGTTTTTACAAGCAACAAACAGCCTGTCTCATGGCGGCAGAACTTTACGGAGGAGGAAACTCTGCTATGTGCATTGGACAGAATCTTCGATGATTCTCTGATTTTTAACTTCAATGGTGACAGTCATCGTGGTTTGAAACGGGAAGTTATTTCACTCACTACTAAAAAAATAAAGGCGGCTCCTGTACTGGAACAGCCTGAATTACTCTAAAAAGGAGGTCTGACTCGGGTAGTTTTGGTTCTTTTCGTTTGTCTAAAATTGGCTTTTTCCGACTGGCGCTACGTGGCTTTTTTCGCCTGACCCGAACAAAATTATTATGAAGCATGTTTTATACGTGATGATCCATTTGTATATGGCAATGGTTTTTCTACAAATAAGACGTATAATTACGATTTATCT
>JAGCTZ010000039.1 GCA_017963165.1 Treponema sp. | reverse complement strand
TTCGCTGTCCGAGTCTATCTCTATGCTGTCGCTTCCCATGAATACCGATATTTCAAGCGTCATCGCTCCGTTTATGAGGAAATATCCGTTGTCCGACACTTCCATGCTCTGGCCCGAAAGGGTCTTCAATCCGCTGACCGTAAAATACGGGCTGTTTTCAGGGTTTATCGTAAAGACCGTTATGTCCCTCTCTCCTTCCCTGTCCTGCCTGAGTTCTTCAAGCTCTTCCCTTACGCTTCCTGCCTCTGCTGCCCTTGTGCTGTCCTTAAGTTCGTAGTTTCCGTTCAATATGTTGTAGATGTCCGTAGGGGCAAGGCCGTGTCCGCCTGATTCCTTTGACTTTGTTATCGACGAGGCCAGCTCCTTTGAAAAATAGAACGTTCCGGTAGAGTTTCCCCTTACCCTTGTGTTTCCGCTTTCTCCTTCGCTTTCGTCGTTGCACTTTTCTGCAGTATCATATACCGTAAGCGTTGCATAGACGGTACTTGATCCGGCCTTTCCTTCCTTGTCGCCTCCGTTTTCATCCTTGTAGATGTCAAAGTATTCCCTTGCAAGCTCGTCTTCAAGGTTTTCGCTGAACGAGGCAAGCTTTGCGTTGTTCGAGTTTACGTCCGTCGGTGCTATCAGCTGCGTCTGCATCGTAGTCAAAAGCTTGTCTTCGCTGCAGTTTTCGTCGCTGTAGAATTTGATTTCTATCCACGTTTCCTTCGTTGAGTCTGCTATCTTTCCTTCAAGGAAGAGTCTTTTTCCGTATTTTGATATTGTGCTGTCGCCAGGCTTTGACACCGGCTTTGTCAGTATGAGAACCGGCGCCGTATTGTCTATCGTAAACGTCGTGCTCTGCGTTGTTGTATGCTTTCCCTTATCCTTTATTACTATCGTTGCCTGGTAGGTTCCGTCGGGTATCGGGTTTTCTTCGTCAAACGGATCTATCTCGGCACGCCACGTGCCCTTTTCCTTTTCGATGAGATCCTTTTCAAACTCGCCCGGGATCTTTATTTCCTTCTTTTCTTCTTCGCCCTGCCGGCCTGCGTTTACTGCGTTTCCGTCAGTCCTCTTCAAAAGTACGTATACTTCGTCTATGGTTCCGTCGTCGTTCCACTCTCCGCTCATTACTATCCTGTCGCGCAGGACCATGTCGACTTCCGGCCTGTCTATGGTTATATCAGGCGCCCGCGTATCTACCGCGGCTCCCAGTCCTATTTCACATGATGTGTACAGTCCCTGTATTAGTGCTAGTGCTGTAAGTATTATCTTTCCTGTCCGTCGTTTCATAAACAGCTCCTGTATTTTCTCTCTTTCGCGCCTTTCTTTTCCTGCGCGTTCTTATATATTCCTCTTCCGCCGATACTAACCTTTAAAAAATAAATAGACTTTTTTCCATCTTCTATTTTCGGCGGTCTTTTCCCTTTTCTTGAGACGTCTTCTTTATTTACTCTTTCTGATTACTTTTTGTGGAATTGTTTTTTATAGATTTATTTGTTTTTAAATAACTTGGGCTTTGAAAGTATTACTTTTTTCCATACCTTCAAAGCCCCTCTTTCTATAATTATAGTGCTTTTTTCTTTTTTTGGCAAATTTTTGATGAATTTTGCTAACTTTTTTCTACTTAATGTAATTTCTTAATTCATCAGCAAATTTCTTGTTTCCTTCCGGATTTCTCTGAAAAGCTGCATTATAAACATCAGGAATTGCCCCTGCCGGACAAGAAGCAGCCCAGTATCTTACATCATCAGCCTGTCTGTCATAAGCCTGTGCCCTTGAATGAACCGGAGCAAGTCTAGTTCTATCCGAAAGAATTTCCTGAGCTTCGGAAGTAAAGAATTCACCAAGATAACGTTTAGCATTTGCATTATCCGAAATCAACATTCCACAAATTGCCGGTGCAATAATTCCAAATTTTATAGTGGAAGAAGACGGTGGTAAAACAAAAGCGTCGTATTGCGAAATAATATCATATTGAATTTTACGATGCTCCTGCAGATAAGTAAAAAATACACCAATCTGCTTGTCCTGAGCAAAATAAACAAGATCGTTTCCTCTACCGTTATACCAGGCAGGATGAGAATAACCTTCTTCCGGCCAGGTTTTCAAAGAATCCAAAATAGAACGAAGTGTAAAATTTGTAAGTCCAAGGTTTATATCAAGCAAAGTTTCAAAAGAAGTGTTGTTTCTAAGCTCTTCAATAAACAGATTATAAGCATTTTCTCCACCAATTGCCTGAACAATAGCCCCAACAAAAGCCGTAAGAATCTTATCTTCTGCACCATTACAGAAAAAAGGACTAAAAACATACTGTTTTGCCTGGCTCAAATAATTCAAAAAACCCGGAAAACTGTTTGGAAGATCTTTTCCAATCTTTTCTACAACTTCTTTGCTATAAGCAAGCTCACAATGATCTAAAAGAATAGGCGCACACTTGTCATTTTTAAGGCTGCTTGGCATAACATCAAGAATTTTAGCAGGAATTTCTTCGGACGAAGCCGACAAAGCATCAGTAACTTCGCCTTTCCAGGTAAAAAACAAATCATATTTTTCTTTTACAGCAGATAAATCAAGCGCACCTTCTGTAAGAATGTCACATTTAAGGTCAATTTTATCTTCAACAGGAATAAATTCCTTCAAAATTTCGCAAAATTCTTCAGAAATCCCATAAAAAGCCACGCGAACAGTCCGTTCCGCCTTTTTTTTGTTCACAACCGTGATAGTAGTTGTGACCGAAACCGCAATAATAATCATTGCCAGCACAGTAAAGAGAAAAATTTTACCATTTCTACCTAGTCGTTCAGGTTTAGAAGACCTTTTTGTTGCCTTACTTTCATTATTTTTTCTGTTTGCCATAGTTTTGTTATCGGTATCTTAGAGCCAAATCTACAATGATTTTTGATTCCTGACCCAACCCAAATCAACACACCTCACAACCCAAATCAACACACCTCACAACCCATATCAACACACTTCACACTTCACATTTCCCAACCAACATCAACTTACCTCTTTGCGTGCGTTTTCCCAAAATGTGTGATATAATAATCTATTATAATAAATTCATATAATAATTTTATTATTAAAAAGGAGAATTTCATTTTTATGGAAGAACAAACAACAATTCAACCTAAGTCGCGAAATTCCTTCACTGGTTCTCTCGGCTTTGTACTCGCAGCAGCAGGAAGTGCAGTAGGACTTGGAAACATCTGGCGCTTCCCTTACCTTGCAGCAAAAGACGGCGGTGGATTATTCCTCGTAGTTTATCTTGTGCTCGCAATCACCTTTGGTTTTGCACTTCTTATCACCGAAATTGCAATTGGACGTAAAACACAGGAAAGCCCACTTACAGCCTACAAAAAAATCAACAGTAAATGGGGCTTCCTCGGAATCTTCTCGTTTGTAGTACCTTTCATCATTTATCCATACTATTGTGTAATCGGCGGATGGGTAATCAAATACATGGCTACATACCTTGCATTCCAGGGTCAGGCAGCAGTTCAGGACGGCTTCTTCGGCGGCTTTATTACAGCACAGTGGCAGCCAATATTCTTTACAATTCTGTTTGCACTTCTTTGTTTTGTAATCGTTTATAAGGGAGTTGAACACGGAATCGAAAAATATTCAAAAGTTCTTATGCCAATTCTTGCAATCATTGTAGTTTTCATTGCAATTTATTCTTTGTTCATTAAATATACAGACCCAACAACTGGCGTAACAAGAACAGGTCTTCAGGGAGCAGCAATCTACTTTATTCCAGATTTCCACGGACTTACAGTTAAAAAGTTCCTTACAGTATGTCTTGATGCAATGGGTCAGCTCTTTTACTCACTTTCAATTGCAATGGGTATTATGGTTGCTTACGGTTCATACATGAAAAAAGACGTAAATCTTGGCAAATCTGTAAATCAGATCGAAATTTTCGATACAGGAATTGCTATGCTCGCAGGACTTATGATTATTCCGGCAGTATTTGCATTCTCTGGCCGCGAAGGAATGTCTGCAGGTCCAGGACTTGTATTCGTTGCACTTCCAAAAGTATTCGAATCACTTGGAAAGTTTGGTGAATTCCTTGGTTTGATTTTCTTTGTAATGCTTTTGTTCGCAGCTCTTACATCAGCAGTTTCGTTGCTCGAAGCAATTACATCAAGTATGATGGACAAGTTCAAGTGGAGCCGCAAAAAGTCTACTGTTGTTATGGCCGCAGCAGCAGGTGTTGTTTCTTTGATAGTTTGTCTTGGCTATAATGTATTCTACTTTGATCTTAAGCTTCCAAATGGTTCTATTGGCCAGATTCTTGATATTCTTGACTACGGAAGTAACAACATTCTTATGCCAATCGTTGGAATTCTTACCTGTATTCTTATTGGTTGGGTTGCTAAACCACAGACAACAATTGACGAAATTACCCTCAACGGCGAAAAATTTGGCCGCAAAACACTTTATATCGTTATGATAAAGTTTGTTGCTCCAATTCTTTTATTTGTAATTTTGCTCACAGGTATTGGAATTATTTAAAAGCTGTTAGCTCTAAGCTGTTAGCAGTTAGCAGGAGGGGCGCCTGCCCCTCGTTTCAAATAAAAACCTGCGGTAGTTTCGACTCGCTCAACCACCACAGGTTTTTATTTTCCACTACCCCCTCGCCTCCTATGTTTTTTGTCAAGAGCAAGTTAGATTAATTTTTTCTCCAGCCCTGTTATTCGCATAGAATAATGCTTCTTCTGCAAGTTTTGAAATTCTTTCATCAGAAGAAATGAACTTTTTTGGTTCATAGCACTGATTATTTTTCAAAAGAGTATAAAGAAGCTCTCCTATTTTTCTGGCGATTGTGACAATG
>JAGCTZ010000038.1 GCA_017963165.1 Treponema sp. | reverse complement strand
TTACATTTTGCAAAAAGTTCAACCTCCAGAATGTCGTACTTCTGCAAATATTTTTTGAGATCCTTTGGAGAAGAGCCAAAAAGACTTTTGAACGATCTTGAAAAACCTTCGTGAGATTCAAAGGAATATTTCATGGCAACATCAATCACTTTCATATCAGCAAGCAAATCCTTTATAGAATATTGCAGCTTCCTGATGCGCACATAAGCCGTAATCGGAATGCCGTAAAGATCCATAAATTTTCTGCTGATGTAATAAGGACTGTAGCCCATAAAATCTGCGAGTTCCTTTAGCCCAATTTTGTTTTCAATGTTTTTTTCAACATATTCAAACAGCGGTTTAAAATCATCCATTAAGTCGCCTCCTTCAAAAGTTTATACGGTAATTGTAGCAGCGATGTTCTTTTGCGTCTTGATAATATTTGCACTTCTATCGCAAAACAGAAGTTGTCATTGCAATTAAAAGGGTTTAGATTAATAAAAGACGAGACAATTCCAAAGTTTAGAGGAAACGGGTTTCTATGCCAAAAAAATTAAGCAGCTATTTAATAATAACCTTTGCTATAACATATTTGTTCTGGGGCTTAGATATACTTTTAAGCAGCTTGGGTTTCTATGAGCACCCTGCTTACAATATTGGAATTATTTTCTATTTAATTGCCGCTTGTGCTCCTGCAATTGCTGCATGTATTCTCTGGCGAAAAGAAAGTGCCGGTAACGGCTTAAAATCTATTCTGAAAAAAGTTTTCTGTTTTAATAATCCTCTTTTGGAATTAATTCTGCTTGCTGTTTTTTTAGCAGCCCGATTTGGAATTCCATTTCTGTTTGGAGATGTAAGGATTACAGGAAGCTTCTGGCAGGTGCTTGTATTTACTCCTGTAATGTTTTTGTTTGGCGGATTTGAAGAGGTTGGATGGAGAGGATATTTACAACCAGTCTTAGAAAAAAAGTGTGGATTCATAATCGCCAGCTTAATAAATTTTGCTATCTGGCTTGTGTGGCATATTCCACTTTGCTTTATAAAAGGCACATACCAGTATTCCGGAAGTTATCTATGGTTTGCAATTTCACTGGCAGGTTCGGCTTTTTCAGCAGCGGCCTTGCACAAGGTAAAAGGAAGCATAATACCCTGCATACTTTTTCATGCAATTGGTAATGCTGTCGTGAGTTATGGATTATCAATTAACAATGGCACCGGAATTCTGGTGTCCAGCGGACTTCAGGTTCTTCTGGCAATATCGTTAGCTGTCATTAAAGTGAATAGAATAAAAAAATAGGAGCAAATGTACAAATCAGAGCAACCTCGAAGCACTGAAAAGCAACTTTGGAATGTTCAAGATTAAATAGGCTTTACGAACACGCTTTGGCACAGTCCGTTTATTTTCTGATGAAGCCTTTATTACGCAGAGCACAAACTTGTTGTTTTTGTCTTGTTTTATTTCACTCCAATTGTACAAAGCTTTCCGCGCAGAATGTAGCCGATTTTTTCGTAGCAGGCATTTGAAGCTGCGTAATCTGCATCGGTGTAGAGCATCGGTAGATAGCCTTTTTCCTGGGCGATTTTTGTCACCCCGTAAACAAGATTTTCTGCATAATGACGGCGGCGGTATTCAGGGCGGGTGAAGACAAGCCCAAGAGAAGCAAGGTCTCCGTTTGGACGGTAGATGCAGCAGGCTACGTTTTTACCTTCCTGATTTTTCCAGAAATAGTAAAGACCGTCTTTTATTCCCTGCTCGATTTTTGCAAGAGTTTCGTCTTTGCCTGCTATAGGAACATCAGTTTCTTTGTGGAAGGTCTTAGTTATTTCAAAAAGCTCATCAATGTCTTCTGCCTGGCACTGATGTAAGTGACCGTCTATGCTTGAGGCAGACTCAGGCTTAACAGGCTTTGGGTTATCATAGGCAAACATATTTTTTTGAATTGAAAACTTTGCAAGACCCGGGTGTGCCGGACTTTCTTCAGCTGATTTTTTTATGAAGAATTCTGCAAGCTCGTATTTCATGTTAAAAGTGTGAGTGCCGTCAAGATAGCGCTTTTCTTTCATAAGAGCATATGCTTTTTCCATTTCTTCGGGAGTAGCATCGTCTGCAGTCCAGATCCACACAGGAAAAGGAACAGAGCTAAGACAGATGATAAGCCTTTCGTGGTCGCTCAAAATCAGTTCACAGGGAAGAGCAAGAATCCTCTTCAAAACAAAGAAGGTAAATCTGTCCTGCTCCAGAAGTTTAAAATCACGCTCGTCTGCAAAATTGTCTATAGTCATAAATGCTCCTTCCTGGACTTTGGGCTTTTCAGCAAGACACACAAGTGTCATTAATCACACTATCGCCTTTTATCGTGTTTTAGTATAAGATAAATGCAGAAAAAATGTCAGTAGGCGAGGCGGCTATGGAAATCAGAGAATTAAATGCAGGCGACCTTGAATCTCTTTTAGAGCTTTATGTTCAACTTAGTGATGTAAACAAAAACTATTCTTATGAAAAATCTCTGGAAGTCTGGAAAAATGAGATCGAGAACAACAAATACATAAAATATTTTGGTGCAGTTGATGCAGGCAAAGTTGTGGCAACCTGTTACTGCGCAATAATTCCAAATCTTACAAACGGTGCCCGCTCAATAGGCTTTATCGAAAATGTTGTTACACATGAAGGCTACCGCCGTCAGGGACTTGCCAAAAAAGTAATTGATGCGGCTACCGAGTTTGCAAAAACTAATAACTGCTACAAGGTGTTCCTCGAAAGCGGAATCGCCAGAACAGAAGCCCACAAATTCTACGAAAAAATCGGCTTTGAGACTGGCAGCAAAAAATCGTTTCTCAAGTGGTTTAAAGATTAGCTTTTAATTTGGATAACTTATGGCTGAAACAACTTTGTTTACGTCCGGGAAAATTGCGCCCCGGCTTTTACGTTTTGCGCTTCCTGTTCTTGGAGCTTTATTTTTACAGTCTTTTTATGGTGCTGTTGATTTACTGATTGTAGGTCAGTTTGGAAATGCGGCTGATGTTTCTGCAGTTGCTACCGGAACCATGATGATGCAGACCATCACCTTTTTAATCGTTGGGCTTGCTATGGGTACTACCATTCAGATGGGCCAGGCCCTGGGTGCCGAAAAAAAAGAAATGGCTGCAGATATTGTTGGAACAAGTGTGGTGTTTTTTGCACTTCTTGCGCTTCTGGTTTCCGTCCTGATGATTTTTCTCACCCGACCATTTGCTCTTCTTATGCAGACTCCAAAAGAAGCCTTTGATAAAACCTGCATGTACGTTCATATCTGTTCGGCAGGAACGGTTTTTATAACTGCTTACAATATGATGGGCGGTGTTTTCCGAGGAATGGGAGATTCTAAAACTCCGCTGCTTACAGTTCTTGTTGCCTGTATCATAAATATTTTTGGTGATCTTCTTTTTGTTGCTGTTTTTCACATGGCAGCAAGCGGAGCGGCTCTGGCTACTGTGATTGCTCAGGCATTAAGTGTACTTTTCTGTCTGATTGTTGCTAAAAAAAGAGGACTTCCTTTTTCCTTTTCAAAAAAGAATATCCGCTGGAAGAGAAATCTTATGGCTCTGGTTTGCAAAACTGGTGCGCCAATTTCTTTGCAGGACGGGCTTGTTACTGTATCTTTCCTTGTGATTGCGGCAATCATCAACCGACTGGGGCTTATTGCTTCTGCAGGAGTAGGAGTAGCGGAACGTGTCTGCGGCTTTATCATGCTTGTTCCTTCGGCATTTTCACAGTCCTTAAGTGCCTTTGTTGCCCAGAATATCGGTGCCCAAAAATATGACCGTGCAAAAAAGGCCCTCTTGTATTCTATTGCAGCCTCATTAGCCTGCGGCCTTTTTATGGGCTATTTTGCCTTCTTCCATGGAAACCTTCTGGCCGCAATTTTCTCCAAGGATGCAGAAGTCATTGCCGCTGCCCACTCTTATCTTAAGGCCTATGCCATCGATACACTTTTTGTTTCCTTTCTTTTCTGCTTTATCGGATATTTCAATGGATGCGGAAAAACTTCTTTTGTTATGATTCAGGGAATCGTGGGAGCTTTTGGTGTGCGTATTCCGGTTTCCTATCTGATGAGCAGGACTGCAAATCCAACTCTTTTCAGAATCGGACTTGCAACTCCGTCATCAACCTTTGTACAGATTACTTTGTGCGGAATTGTATTTTTAATTTTGGAGAAAAAGAGAAGACAGGAGGAGGAATTATGTTGCTGAATTGTTTACTAGTAGCGTTGGGAGGTGGAGTAGGTGCCTGCCTCAGATATCTGATAGGAGTGATTCCCTTGAAAGAGCCTTTTACATTTCCAGTAAAGACTCTGCTTATAAATCTTCTTGGCTGTTTTGTTATCGGATTGATTGCAGCCCTTGTCGTAAAGAATAGTTCCATTTCGCCAAAGACTGTGCTTTTTATAAAGACCGGTTTGTGTGGGGGCTTCACAACCTTTTCAACTTTTGCTTTGGAAACAGAGACTCTGATTAAGACAGGACACATAGGAATTGCACTTTTGTATGTTGCTCTGAGCGTGATTGTCGGAGCGGGGCTGGTTTTTGCAGGTCAAGTTCTTGTTTCTTGTTCAGCTCAAAACTAAAAGAAGACTTGCGTTAGGGATTGGGGCATTCCCAGCCCTTGCAGACATCACACCAGCCCACAGCTCCTGATACTTCTTCCAGCTCTGACGGAGTAAGCTTTACCGAAGTAAAAGAGTTTCCGCCTGCCGGATGAATGTATTCAAATCGTTTCATTGAAACATCGAGCCATACGGGGATTTCTTTTGGAACGTTGAAAGGGCAGACCCCGCCGGGAGCAAAGCCGGTGATTGCTTCGACCTGGTCGCGGGAAATCATGCTTGGTTTTGTATGAAAAAGAGCCTTGAACTTTGATGAGTTTACACGGCCGTCTCCTGCCATTACTACGATGACAGGTTTTTCTTCTACGATAAATGAAAGCGTTTTTGCAATCTCGGCTTCGGAACAGCCAATCTGCTGAGCTGCGTGTTCTACTGTATCGATTGTTTCTTTGTGTTCAGTAAGTCTGTCTGCGTATCCCTTCTGTTTGAGGAAGTCTAAAACTTTTTCATTTATCATATATCTACCAACCTTTTTTAGTCTACAAATTTTACTCTACAACAGCTACGGCCTCAATTTCAACAAGTGCGCCTTTTGGGAGGGCTGCTACTTCAAAACAGCTGCGGGCAGGCTTTGAAACAAAGTACTTTTCGTATACTGCATTAAAAGCTGCAAAGTCTGAAATATGGGCGAGGAAGCAGGTTGTTTTTACGACCTTTGAAAAGTCGCTTCCTGCAGCCTTTAAGATTTCACTAAGATTTTTGATTGCCTGTTCAGCCTGTGCTTCAATGGTCTGGCCTTCTATTGCGCCAGTTTCAGGATTCAAAGGAATCTGTCCTGAAGTATATAAAAATCCGTTTGCAAGAATAGCCTGTGAGTAAGGACCGATTGCAGCCGGTGCTGATTTTGTTTCGATTGTTTTCATAGTATGCCTCCAGATATTTACCTATAAGATAGATAGGGATATAATACAAATAAGGGGGCTGACAGTCAATGAAAAGTATTCTGATAAAAGACACCACAAAGGAAGAAAGAGAAAAAATAGTTGCAGACGCTCTTGGCTGCGGAAGTGAGTGCTCCATGTGCTGTGCCTGCGGTGGCATGGAAATTGACTACCAGCAG
>JAGCTZ010000037.1 GCA_017963165.1 Treponema sp. | reverse complement strand
TTGGCAAAAGTTCAAACTCCGGAATTTCGTACTTCTGCAAATAGTTTCTAATATTTTTTGGAGAAGAGCCAAAAAGACTTTTGAACGATCTTGAAAAACCTTCATGAGATTCAAAGGAATATTTCATGGCAACATCAATCACTTTCATGCCATCCAGCAAATCCTTTATGGAATATTGCAGCTTCCTGATTCGCACATAACCGGTAATTGGAATGCCGTAAATATCCACAAATTTTCTGCTGATGTAAAAAGGACTGTAGCTCATAAAATCTGCGAGTTCCTTTAACTCAATTTTGTTTTCAATGTTTTTTTCAACATATTCAAACAGCGGTTTAAAATCATCCATAATTGTTCCTCCAAAAGTTTACAGGATGATTTTAGCACCGCTGTTCTTCTGATTCTTGATAATGTTTGCGATGCCTTACTGTTACACTATCCCGCGCTTGATTGCACTGTCGATATCCTCTCCGGAAATCACAGTCAGAGTCTGGGCGCCGTATTCTTTTTTCATAAAGGCAGCGCCGTCCCCCCTGTCTACAATTGCAACCAGAGCTACAACTTTGACATCAGCAATTTCTTTAAGCTTTTGGATTCTGCCGGCCACAGTTTTTCCGCTGTTGATTAAGTCATCAACGATTACAATGCGTTCTCCGTCTTCAAGTGTGTGGCCACAAATCTGCCTGCCCCTCGAGTCCGGAACTTTTCTGTCGCTGCAGTAGTTTACGGTGATGCCATATTTGTTTGCAATGATAGTTGCCGTAGCAGCCGCAAAGCTTATACCATGATAAGCCATGCCAACGATACAGTCAAAATCAAGGTGAGCTTCCATAATCAGGTCGGCAAAAAATTCCCCAAGCTTAGCAAGATGAATGTTTGTCGTAAAGTTTTCCGTGTCCACATAGTATTCCGAGTCCTTGCCCTTAATCTGAAATTTGCCGCGTTTAAGAACCCCCGCATCTGCCATAAGCCGAACAAACTTTTCTTTGTTAGTGTAGGCCGCAAGCTTAAAGCCCATCAGTTCATCAATCGTAACTCCAAAATAATTTGCCAGAATCGGAAGCATTTCCAGATCCGGGGAGCCGCCGTTTTCCCACTTACTCAGCAAGGTTATACACATCATAGTGCCAATCAGCCCTCCTGACAATCGACGCGTTTTTTAGTTTTACTCAACTGCTGGTTGAAACATAAAAGGATGGAAAAATCTCCCCCTCTCTTGCATTTTCTTTCAAAAAATAGTATAAGTGTTGCATAAACGAAAGGCAGAGTCGCCAAAAAGCGGCCCTGCCTTTTTTTTGTTTAAATCAATTTTTTGCTTTATTTCTGGAGGTTTCTTATGAACAGTATTGTAGATGCAATGTGGGTCGCAGTGTCGGGAGCGCTGGTATTTTTTATGCAGCCTGGTTTTTCTATGGTTGAATCTGGTCTTACCCGCGAAAAAAACAGCATTAACGTTGCAATAAAAAACCTTACAGATATTGGTATTTCACTTTTTGTTTACTGGCTTGTAGGCTTTGCGCTTATGTTTGGAACTTCTGCAGGGGGCTTCATCGGGCATTCAGAATTTATTCCCGGAGCCGGAAAAAATATTGATTTTAATATCGGCACATTTTTGTTTTTTCAGGCAATGTTCTGTTCAACCAGCGCAACAATTGTTTCGGGTGCAGTTGCAGAACGAATGAAGTATTCATCTTACATAATCTCAACCTTTTTGCTGTCGCTGATTATCTATCCGATTTTTGGACATTGGGCATGGGCAGGCATTCAACCTTCTTTTATTTCTGATGCTCAAGGCTGGCTTTATAAAATTGGTTTCGTTGATTTTGCCGGCTCTACAGTTGTTCACTCTGTTGGCGGTTATGTTGGTCTTGCCGGTATTATTGTTTTGGGAGCAAGAAAGGGACGTTTTCCAAAAGAAGGTAAGCCTCGCGAAATCCAAGGCTGTGACGTTCCAATGACAGTTGCTGGTGTATTTATTTTATGGTTCGGATGGCTCGGCTTTAACGGTGGTTCAACTCTTGCCTTTAATGATATTGTTCCTCAGGTTCTTTTGAACACCTGTATTGGCGCTGCAACAGGAATGCTTTCTGCTTTGTTTATCGGCTGGGCATTTAAAAAGCTTCCTGATGTAAACTTTGTAATAAACGGAACACTTGCCGGCCTTGTTGCCATTACTGCAAACTGTCATTGTGTTACCCCTGGGGCTGCGGCTATCATTGGTGCTGTCGGCGGAATTGTAATGCTCCTGGGCTCATTTATCCTGGAAAAGCTTAAGCTTGATGATGCAGTTGGAGCTGTTCCGGTTCATCTTTGTGCCGGAATCTGGGGAACTCTTGCAGTTGGTATTTTTGGACAGCCGGAGCTTTTGGGAACAAACCCAATTTTTGGAAGCCAGTTTCTTGCGCAGCTTATTGGTGTCGCAGTCTGTGGAGTTTGGGCATTTGGACTTTCTTTTATAGGCTTTATGATTTTGAATAAAATTATCCCGCTTCGTGTTTCTTCTGAAGATGAAGATAAGGGACTTAACATTGTCGAACACGGCGCTTCAACCGAAATCTTTGATGTATACACAAAAATGCAGGAGCAGGCAAAAACCGGAGATCTTTCTGTGCGCCTTCCTGTTGAACCCTTTACAGAAATAGGACAGATTTCTTCATTATATAACAACGTAATGGAAAAGCTGGAAGAATCATCCTTGAGCGAAGAAAGCTTTGGTGTTCTTATGAAAACAATCCCTTATGCTCTCTTTATGCTCGATACAGAATGGAATATCAGTCCTCAGTATTCAGAATCTACACCACGTATTTTGGGTTGCCCGAATCCAGAACACTACAACTTTCTGCTCCTTATGGCAAGAATCCTTCCACGCGATAAAACTCAGGATTTGCAGCGATATCTGACAAATCTCTATTCTGTAGATTTTAAGCAGGCAGCAGTTGATTCCCTGAACCCAATCAGAGAGGTTCCTGTTTCTGTTCGTACCGGCGGGCCAGATGGAAAGATTGTGAAAAAGCTTGTCCATTTTGAGTTTTCAAGGATTTTCAACACTCAGAAAACAAAGGTTCTGCATGTGATTGTACATGCAAAGTAAATCTCTGCTGATTCATTGTGGTAGTTCCGAGACTTTGTCCCGGAACTATAGAATAATGTTCTGGTTACTTTCACTCAATGTTAGCGCGACCAGGGAATTCAAAATCAGGATTTCCTGGCAACCACTCTGGTCTTTATGATGAATTACACCACCGTTTTTTATCATAACTCTAAGGCTCGCAGGATTGTCGATATTGCAGTGAAGATACAACTCAGCTTCCGGAACAATTTTGTGCGCTTCTTCTATCAAAAGCTTTAGTCCTTGCGTACAGTAATCAAGCTCTCGATATTCTTTTTTGATAAACTGACCAACGTGGCCGCTTCCAGTTTCCAGCGAAGCATTCAAATGATGTCGCAGTCGGAACTCCCCAACGATTACGTGATTTGTGCGGTCATCATCGCTATATAAACCGCTCTTGGCACAAATACAAAATAATCAGACGCTGCAACTCAAGTAATAGATGTTTCCGAGCGAATAATTAAATTGGTTATATGAAATTCCTTATCCATTCAACTCTCCACGACATACACTTTTCTACGATTGAACTTTTTATCGCTGTTTCGTAACCGTGACAGGTGCCTTTCATATCATGAACTTCAACTGGTACACCCTGGGACTTTAACTTTTCTCCAAATTCAATTCCTTCATCATGGAGGCAGTCGTATTCTGCAGCTTCAATATATGTCGGAGGGAAAAATCCTAAATCTTCAATTTCTGAAATTGATGCGTATTTTGTCTGATTTTTGTCCTGATATTTCAAATACATATCCCAAAAAAGCTTATCGCAATTTGAATCCCAGATTGGCGTGTCGGTAAAACGCTTCATCGAATCTGTAATCATTCTTTTATCAAGAACCGGATATATTAGCATTGCACCTTTTGGAAGCGGCTGATTTCTGTCGTGCAGCATAACTGTAACCGCAGCGGCAATATTTCCTCCGGCACTATCTCCTGCTACGATGATTTTTTCTTTGTTGATATTCAAGGATTCCGCGTTTTGCAAAATCCACATATAAGTGCTGTAACAATCTTCAATCGCAATAGGATAACGATGCTTTGGAAGAAGTCTATAATCTGGCATGACAACTTTACATTTCAATTCACGGGCATACCATTTCGCAATCTGATAATGAGCCGCAGATGCCCTCATCAAAAATCCGCCGCCATGGAAAAACATAATGCAGGGAAGCTCACCTTCATATTGACGCGGTTCAATTACCAGGGTTGAAATCTTTGCTCCATCATACCCGGGTATAGAATATTTTTTTACCGTAACAAATTCATCCGATTTACATTTTATAAAACCATAAGCAAAGTTTACCATCGGATATAAACGACCAACCATCGAGCCGCTGTAAATTGAGATGCTTTTTAATTCTTTAGATATTGGATATTTCATGATCTATTTTTAATATTTTAGCACAAACCTCTTTTTTTTGGAAACTCATGTCCTCACTCCGGCAACTTATGTGAATTATTATTCCTTTTGAGCTGAGACTGTTTTATATTGGAGTCATCAAACAAACGGCACGGAAGTGTGACTACACAAAAAGTGTCAACGCACAAAAGTGCAAGGAGTAATAATATGAAATTGAAATCAAAGGCTTTCATCAACCTGGTATTTAAGGCTGTAGGACTTGCTATGGGAGTAGCTGTTACAGTGTTATGCATCATCAAAGAAATTGAACCAACAAGTGCTTTAATTATGACAGGCAT
>JAGCTZ010000036.1 GCA_017963165.1 Treponema sp. | reverse complement strand
TGTATCAGACTTGGGGTTAATGTTTAAAGTTGATGATAAAATCGATTCAATTTGCGTAATCGACAGAGAATACAAGGAAACACAAGCATTAGCAGAGCAGGCAAAAGACAGGGCGCAAACAGCATTGACCGCCGCAGATGAAGCTTCAAAAAAATCAGCAGGTTTCGGCAAGAAAAAGAAGGCGATAGAAGCTTTGCAAGCCGCACAAAAAGAGCAGTCGCTTGCAACAGAAACAAACACGCAGGCAATTACAAAGCTTGCTGAACTTCAAGAAAGAATCATTGAAGCAACAAAAGCACTTTTTGCCCTCGGCATAAGCAATGTTGCTGCAAACCGCTCTGTTTACAGACAGCTTGAACTGAGAATGAAAGGCGCGTCAGAGCAAGAGCTGTCTGATTTTGCAAGAAACGAGGTTATGGCTGTTATGCAGCAGCTCAACGAGCAGCAGGATATGATGGCAAGGCATAACAAGCTCAGCGAGAAAGTGCATGAGCAAAATGATTTGCTTAAGAATCAGGCATCTGCAATTGAAGCTCTTGAATTGCAGAGCAAGAACCAGAAAGCAGAAATTGAGAAATTGAAGCTTCAAAACGAAAAGCAGAAAGAGCAGGTTCAAGCCTATATTAAGGCGCAGCTTGATAAATTGCAGAAAGAAGATGCTGAATCAGAAGACCATGAACCAGACGAAGATGCTGCTGATAAAAATGAAAGCTTTGCAGCTGATGCAGAAGCCGAAGAATGGGCAGAACCAGCAAAGGAGAAAAGCGGATGGTTTCAGAAGAAGCGTTAGTTAGCTATAAGCAAGAACTGGTTGATGATGATTTTACCGTGGAATACGAAGTTCTTCCGGTATTTTCGCCGTCAGATTTGCAATCATCTCGTAAAAATGAAATCCGCGATGCCATATCAGACATCGACAAGCGTGTAGAGCTTATCGATAACGAAGTCGCAAAGCTCAATACAGAAATTGAACGGCTCACAAATAACGCCGACTGGTTGGATTATACTGTAGCTGTTGCCAGCGGTGTTTTATGCGGCATGATAGATTCATTCTTTGTGGGGGAAACAGAAATAAATAAAGAAAAAATTCAAAAAATCCTCGAAGAAAAATATCATACAGCTCATGACAGTGGATATAAGCATAAAACAGAAGGCGACCATTGGATTGATAGTGCAATGTTTCATCGACTAGATGATTTAGCACATCATCCTACGCTATTAGGGTTAGTAGCATCTATTCTCTCAAGATACTTACGTCTTGTTATATTTATAGATGGCACAGATGGTAAACCTCATGTTTTTTTCTCAGATACAAGTTCAGGTAATACAAAAAAAAGAGAACTTAAAGATTTAATGAAAGCCTGGGTTGGTGCAATTATTGGTGGAATTTGTTTATGGTTAGTTCATGTTGCAGAAAAAAAATATGAAGAAATAAATGATGAGAAAATGCCTAAACCTCTAAAGAAAATAGTAAAAGCTATTGGTTCTATGCCTATGATAATTGAAGTTTTAAAAGCAGTTGATGTTTGGGTTGGTCATATGATGAGTGATGTTTCTACATCACAAGGTATTCCGGGTATCTTTTTGTCATTATTAAAAGAATTATCTGTTTTACCAATTTTAAGAAATACGAATTTCAGAGTATATGTAGATAGTCTTTATAGAAAAGGTGAACACAATTTAAATGAATGGGGTGGTGTTGTTTTTACCGCTGCTAAGAAACAAGCGATTCCTGTTTTAATAAATGAAACTATTACAAGAAGTTTTTATTTTGTTCGTCATCTTATTGAAGAATATAAAGCACATAATGATTGGAAATCTGTAAATTGGGAAAACGTTATTCCTTTCAAAAATCGCACAATAGTTCGAATGCTCACCATTTCCACTGGTACGTTTACAACTATAGATTTGGTAGATGCCGCTGTCCGTTCTGCTGTAAAAAATGCCGGACAAGTAGCTAGTCCAACTTTCTGGAAAGACTTTATCCTTCGGGTCAATTTTGTCGGCATCGGCCGCTTCGCAATAGCAATTGGAACTGATGTCGGTATGGGCATGAAAAAATCAGCTCTTGAAAACAAGCGCATGGTATTAATGTCCGAGCAAATTGAGCTTTTGAATGCAAGAGTTTTCTATTATCAAGAAAACATGTGGCTTCAAATTGATGCCACAGAACAATCGCTTGAAGACCTCGAAAAATACATAGACTATTCTGCTGATGTTTTCTCTGATTCATATTCAGATATTGAGCGAAGTATTGGAAATATAGGCAGATACATTCCAGAAATGGAAAAGAAGAATCCCGGCTTAAAAGAACAACTTTTGGATGCCATGTGGTAAAGCTCAAAGAAAGCAAATAACGCAGGGC
>JAGCTZ010000035.1 GCA_017963165.1 Treponema sp. | reverse complement strand
TTGTTATACGGTGGCCGGCTTTGACACAAACTAAGGGGCGAGTTTTTAAATCTCACGGCGAGGGACTGCCTTCCACCGGCTCTCTAAGTCCGTCAACTTAGAGTACAACTTTTACTCGGATTATTTAATCGTAACAACTAACGGGGGACACCCCCGTAACGCCCCCGTCATTACAAGGCGAAGCAATCTACGTTCTCGCAATGACAATCTCATTCTTTGGATTATCTAACTTTATATCGCACACTTCTTCGTAAAGAGGTGTGCGTTTTTTATACAACTCTTCAATTTTATTATTCTGACTCAAAGGTCTGTTGTCTGTCTTTTGCTTAAGCAAGAAATCCAGCGGACGCTCAATGTAAATTACACGCGAATTGGCACGAAGGTAAAACCAGTTTTCCGGGCGCGTTACAATGCCACCACCAGTTGCAATTATAAGTCCCGACAGAGGAAGTATTTTTTTTGCGAGCTGAGTTTCCATTTTGCGGAAAATATCTTCACCTTTTTGAGTAATAACTTCGGCCGGCGTTTCGCCATATTCTTTTGTGAACACGTCATCCAAATCTATAAAAGTGCGTCCTGTTTTTTTTGCAAGCTTTTTTCCAAGCGTAGTTTTACCAGAACCCGGCATTCCAATGAGTGTGATGTTGAGCATTTGGTCCTGAAGTTTTTTTATCACTGAGTTGATTTTTTCTTCTGCCGGCCCTTCGAGAGCCTCAGGGACCACAGATGCAGCTTGAGGTCCCTGAGCCTGTCGAAGGGGTTGAAGGGACCCCTTAAAAATTTCACTCGCCTGCCAGGCCTGTGCCACCAGCATACTAAGCCCGCCTGCATTTTTTACGCCAAGCTCCTGTGCCTGTTGCAAAAATCGTGTACGACTCGGATTGTATACAATATCTGCGGCGGCATACAATTTTGCGAAACGCGAAAGGTCAACCGGTGAATCATCTACATTCGGGAACATGCCAACAGGTGTTGCGTTTACAACAATTTGTGTATCTGCTGCAGCGTCGTAAACATTTGCATAATTAAGCTGCCCTGAACGTGAACAAAAATTTATCTTTGCGGCACCCATTTTTTTGAGAGCATATTCTACAGCAACACTTGCGCCGCCTGTTCCTAAAATAAGACAATTCTTTCCGGCAACTTCAATGCCGGCAGCTTCAAGCATATACTTAAAACCATACACGTCAGTATTGAAGCCCTTAAATCCATTTTGAGTCTTTACTACTGTGTTAACTGCGCCTAACTCTTTTGCCTCTTCCGAAAGCTCTGTACAAAGACTTGCAGCAAGTTTTTTATATGGAATTGTAACATTAAAACCATCCAGGCCTTCTGCGCCTTTGAAAAGTTTTTGCACCTGTTCTTCCGTTCGCTCAAGGACAGTATATTCATAATCTGCAAATTCTTTGTGTATCTGAGGAGAATATGTGTGAGGAAGTGATTTTCCTAATACGCCAAATTTCATACATTTCCTTAGGGGCCCCTTCGACAAGCTCAGGAACCACATTTATCTATAACTTGCTTTGTAAATCCCGCGACACTTCAAAAAGCACGCTGTAAATTCTGCTTACATACGGCTTAAGAATTTTATCAGCCTTTTCCTGCAAGGCAACAAGCTTTTGTGCTTCACGAGCTGCATCCATAACAGCTCCCCCACTTTCCTTTTTGAGCTCCCCAATTTTTTTTGCAACTTCCATTCTTTCTGCAAGCGCTGCCAGAACCTTATCATCAGCAGCATCAATCTGTAATCTTAAATCTGCAAGAGTTTCGTTTTTTTCCATGGTTATGATATTATCATTTGAAATAACTTTCTGCTATACTATCAAAATGGAAATACGAAAAATCACCGAAAAAGATTTAGACACGCTGATGAACTTATATGTTCAGCTAAGCCCTGTGAATGAAGGTCTGGCCATTGAAAAGCGCAATGAGGTTTGGGAACAGATTCAGAAAGATGATAAAATTACCTACCTTGGTGCCTACGAAAATGATCAGCTTATTGCAACCTGCTTTTTGACAATAGTACCGAATTTTAGTAACCAGGGGCGACCAATTGGATATATTGAAAATGTTGTGACTGATGAAAAGTGGCGTGGTAAAGGAGTTGGCACAAAGCTTTTGAACGAGGCTATCACTATGGCTAAATCCCAGAACTGCTACAAAGTTTTTCTTGAAAGTGGAATTACACGAACAGGTGCGCATGAATTTTATAAGACACTGGGATTTGATGACACTCACAAAAAAGCGTTTAATATAAGGTTTGATTAGAAAAAGAAAAAAGAGGTCTAATAATGTCTGACAAAATTATTTCGATAAATGAAAATCAGCTGCCACAATGCCTTGATTTTATTCATCTGTGTTTCAGGACTGTTGCAGAAAAGTTTGGCTTTACAAAAGAAAATTGTCCGGGACACACAAGCTTTATGCCGTTAGAAAAGCTTCAGAGTTTCTGGAACTGGGGATTTTTAATGTACGGTATTTTTTCTGAACAGGGCGATTTAGAAGGATATGTTTCTTTAAGCAAAGTTCCTGATAAAGAAGGCCTCTGGTCTATCCATAATCTTTGCGTACATCCTGATTTGCGATGCAAGGGCTATGGAAAACTTTTGCTTGATTTTGCGAAAACCAAAACAAAAGAACTTGGTGGCCAGACTCTTTTTGTAGATTTTATTGATGAACACACAGAACTCAAAAACTGGTATCTCAAAAATGGCTTTGATTTTATTGGAACTCAAAAATATGAACATCTGCCGTTTACTGTTGGAATGGCAACGCATAAGATTTAATAGGTTTTTTGAAAATGAATTTTAATCCCAGCCAAAAAGAAATTGATTTTTTAAATGACTCTCTTGCCCGCTTTAATGATGAAAAAGCTGGACCTGACAATCATGAACTTTTGAATATCGTTGAATATGATGATGATAAAAATGTGATTGCGGGCTTGCTTGGTGGTACCTATTGGGGTTGGATGCATATAGATATTCTTTGGGTGGATGAACTGCATCGAGGACAAGGGCTGGGTTCAAAGCTACTGCTGGCGGCAGAAGAAGAAGCTCGTCGTCGTGGCTGTCATTCTGTTCATGTGGACACAATGAGCTGGCAGGCCCCGGAGTTTTATAAAAAACATGGTTATAAAATTATAAGTGAACTTGAAGATATTCCAAAAGGAAATAAGAAGTTTCATCTTGTGAAAGATTTGTAAAAAATCAAAAAATTTTTAGCATCAGACACGCGGTTTCACCTCAACCAGACTTTTTGCGTGTCTTTACAGGCCATAAGTATTGTTGAAACACGCGTTTTACTCTAGTTAAACAGTTTCGCGTGTTTTTGGATTCACATACACACTGTTAAGACACGCGGATCCCACTACCGCGGTTGTTTCGCGTGTTTTGTTTGGTTTTGGACAAGGTTTTTTACACGCAGTTTGTAAACCTAGAGGCATTTCGCGTGTTTTCACATAAAATTTCAAATAATCCAGTTTCTATGGGAATTATTGTTATTTTTTGGGAAGAATTATAGAAAATCTGTCAATGCCAGGGCTGCTACAGCTTCGTATACAGGAACTGCGCGGGGTACGATACATGGGTCGTGGCGACCGCCTACTGTTATTGTTGTATTTTCTTTTGTTTCTAAGTCTACTGTTGCCTGTTCTTTGGAAATTGTTGGTGTAGGTTTTACAGCTACGTCAAAGACAATTGGTGCTGCCGTGCCGCCAACACTTATACCACCAAGGATGCCGCCACAGCGGTTGGTTTTTAGTTGCGGCCCTTCGACAGGCTCAGGGACCGCGAAAATAAAGCTGTCATTATTTGTAGAGCCAGTTAATTCTGCAGCTCCAAACCCATTTCCGAATTCCACACCCTTACATGCCGGTACTGCAAAACACAAGGCTGCAATTTTTGCTTCAAGGCCTTCAAAAATAGGGCCACCAATACCACCAGGAATACCTTGAATTATAACTTCTATTGTACCGCCTACGGAGTCATTGTTAGCGCGGGCTTTAGCAATTGCTTCTTTCATCTGCTCACCGGCAACATCATTAATTACAGGAAACTCTTTCTTCGGAACAGCTGCAAGTTTTTCAAGAAAAACTTGTTCATCTGCGCGGTTGTCAAAGTTGTAAGCCTCATCCTTTACACCTGCAATTGATTTTATATGCGCGTTGATTTTGATGCCTTTTTGTTCCAGATAGCTCATTGCCAGAAAGCCAGCGACACACAAAGGAGCTGTGAGCCTGCCGGAAAAAGCGCCACCACCAGAAGAATTAAAGCTTTCTCCATATTTAAGCCTTGCTGTAAAATCTGCGTGACCCGGGCGTGGGGTTCTCAACAAATTTGAATAATCATGAGGCTTTGTATTTGTATTTAGAATATGTGCCGTGAACAAACCTTTCTGCAATGTATCTACAACAACTACATCGGCTTCTTTGCGTGGAGTAGACCAGTCGTTTTGACCTGGAGCGCGGCGTTTCATAAAAGCAGCAAGAGCAGCTGGGTCCAGGTTATCATAATCCAACCCTTCCAGACGCACGCCAATTGATTCGCTGTGAGATTCGCCGTAAATACCTATTCTGAGTTTGTCGCCACTGTACCAGTTGTAGGTTGGTTCTATCATATTATACTCCACAATCCAGGGAAAGATTTATTCACACATTCTTTATTATCAATCATAACAGGCTGTTTTGTCCATGCAGCTATGAGGCAGGCAGTCATAGCCATGCGATGGTCGTTGAAAGTTGGAATAAAAATATTGTCTGGAGGATTAAATCCGCCTTCGATGATAAGCGCACCATCCTTTTCAAAGGCATTTCCACCCGCAGCCTTAAGTGCTTCAATTGTTGCCATAACACGATCGCATTCCTTAAAACGCAGGCGTTCTATATTTCTGATGCAGGTTGATTTTGTATACGCAGCAGTCACAATTGCAATATATGGAACAATGTCAGGATAATCCGAAGCATCAAGATTTAATTCAAGTTCACGGGTCTTGCCAATATCTGGGCGAGTTGTCAATTCAACAGTACTACCATTCCAGGTAAATGAAAAACCCAATTGTTCCAATATATTGATTATCACTTTATCTTTCTGGAGGGAATCTTTATTCAGACCATGCAAAACAATTTTACCGTCTTGAACAAGTGCACCAAGACACAATAGAAATGTAGCACTAGACCAATCACCTTCAATGATTTTTCTATCGCGCCCTTCGACAGGCTCTGGGGCCCCGAAGTTTTCCTCTTGTATTCCTTGCTTTTCGCTTTGTGTTCCTTGCGCTTCGCCTTGTGGTCCTTGCGCTTCGCCTTGTGGTCCCTGAGCCTGTCGAAGGGCCACATTAGTTCCAGCGTACTTCTTAATCAAATCAAGCGTAAGTTCGTAATAACCTTTTGATTCCATCGGTCCCACAATTTCAACACTCGCACCCGGAATAACAAGCGAGACCATCTGTAGCCCCGAGGCATACTGCGACGAAACATTTCCTTCAATTTTGAAAACGCCGCCAACCAGCTGACCCTGCACAAATATTTTCTGATTTTGTTTGTCTACACTAACTGTAACGCCGTGGTCGCCAAGACACTTCACCAGCTGATCAAGCGGTCGCTCAATGAGACGTCCTTTTGGCAAAAACACAAGACGCTTTTTCCCAGCCAGTCCCATGTGTGTCAAATAAGCTGCACCAACGCTAATCATAAAACGAAGTGTCGAACCGCTTTCATTACACGGCATGATTACATCACCGGAACTGTCATCACCACCTGCTTCGTACAAAGCTTTAAGACAAGCACGCGTTGCACGAATGTCGTCGTTATCGGTGGGCTGTGGGGTGATGAGAACGTCTACATTTTGATGGCCTTTCGACTGGCTCAGGGACCACAATAAAAATTTAATTATCAACTCTCGATGTACAACAGACTTGGAAGGAGGAACTGTAAAATCAAGATTTAAGGACGGAATTCTTATTTCATAATTCATAGATAGTTTCTGAACTCCTCTACAGGCATTGGCTTTAATTCGCCCTTTCCAATTTTATTTACAACAACTGCGGTAATACTTGAACCACGTTTCTTTTTATCATTCATAATACCAGCCATAATCTGGTCTGCACTTATAGGGTCATCACATGGCAGTTCATAAAGCTTGAGCATCTGAACAAGCGCGTCATGAACAGGACTTCCCCGACTAATTCGTTCCATTCCTTTCGCAACTGCAAAACCATGCGAAACTGTAAAATTACTGCGGGCTTCAATAACATGACCAATTGTATGTCCAAAGTTCAAAAGCTGGCGAAGACCATTATCATGTTCATCCTGACTAACAACATCTGCTTTAATCTGAATACATCGGGCAACAATATCTTCCAGCTCCGGAGATTTTTTAGTAACCCGCTTCAAAAGCATTTTGTAAAAATCCTTGTCCCAGATAAATGCATACTTAATAACTTCAGCCATTCCCTCAGTAAAAAGCACATCATCAAGCGAAGCAAGAAGCCCTGTATCTGCAATTACAAGCGACGGCTGCCAGAAAGCACCAACAAGATTTTTTCCTTCTGGTAAATCAACACCTGTCTTGCCGCCAACCGAAGCGTCGACCTGCGCAAGCAGCGAAGTTGGAAGCTGAAAAACCTTTATACCACGTAAAAAAATAGAAGCCGCAAAACCAGCCATGTCTGTAGTAACACCACCACCCAAAGCAACAACTGCATCTGTTCGGGTAAAAGCCGCACCCGCAAGCGCACCCAAAATGCGACCGACAGTTTCAAGATTTTTACTCTGCTCTCCCGCCTCAAAAACAAAATCAAAAACTTCAAAGCCGGCAGTCACAAGCGACGCCCGCAGTTCCGACATATACAACGGCGCAATATTACTATCGCTCACAATCATGAGCTTCTGGATTTTGCTGTCAACACCGGCAATCAAACGACCCGCCTCACCAAGCAAGCCTGTGCCTACGAGAACGCTGTATTCCTTTTCAACTTTAACTGTTATCTCTTTCATACTATCACTTCCATTACGTTCCCCTTCGACAGGCTCAGGGACCCCACACTTCAGGTTCAGGGAACTCAAAACAAACTAAACTCAAGAACCTCACACATCTGTTGATTACCCATCCAACTCTGCCTTGCGATCACTTCCTTCCTGCAAAAGCTTCTGCAGTCCTTCTCTATCATCCTTCTGCATAGCAGCTTTATATTTTTTAAGCTCACCAATCAGGCTGTCGATTTCGTTCATCAAATTATCTTTATTTTCCAAAAAGAGCTCTGACCACATCTGCGCATTAAGCCAGGCTACGCGAGTCAAATCCTTATAACTACCGGCAGAAAATCCATGATGCTCCTGAGCCGTAGGGCTTTTTACATAAGCATTAGAAACAACATGTGCAAGCTGCGAAGTAAATGCAATCATCTGGTCGTGCTTGTCTGCATGCGAAAGCATAAAGCTTCCAAAACCAGCCGGCTCCATCGCTTCCTTAACACGATCAATCAGTTTCATATCATCAAAGCTTGGAGGAACAATAACAAGCGGTGCCCCTTTAAAAAGCGAACTGCGGGAATGCTTCATTCCAGAATATTTGTTACCAGCCATAGGATGAGTACCAACAAAAACAAAATCATTCTTTGCGGCAATCTTAAAGCATTCCTTACAAACAGGGCGCTTAATACCACCAGTATCCATAACAAGTCCACCCTTACGGAACTTGCCTGCATTTGCCTTTACATAATCAATTGTTCCCTGAGGATAAATACAAATTAAAACAAGATCACAATCAGCAAGACGATCAGGAGTAAGCTCATCCTTTACAAAGCCTGCAATCTTACCCATAAGCAGAACAGAAGAATCTGCATCATAAGCATAAACCTTACAGCCAGACTCATGAAAAGCCTTTGCAAAAGAAGAACCAATCAGACCCAACCCAACAACACCAATAGTCTTAAACTTTTCAGCCTTCTCTGCACTCACTTAAATCACCTCGCGAATCTTCATTACACGTTTTGCAACATCATCAAACTGAGCCGGAGTAAGCGACTGGGCACCATCACACAAAGCCATAGGAGGATTGTTGTGAACTTCAATCATAATTCCGTCAGCACCACAAGCAGCGGCAGCCATTGCCATAGGCTTAACCATGCGGGCAATACCCGTAGCATGAGAAGGATCAACAATAATTGGAAGATGTGTAAGCTCGTGAAGCATTGGCACCGCAGACAAGTCCAGGGTATTACGAGTATAAGTCTCATAAGTACGAATACCGCGCTCGCACAAAATTACGTTTTCATTTCCGCCGGCCATAATGTATTCTGCACTCATCAAAAATTCTTTCATAGTGTTAGCAAGACCACGCTTAAGAAGAATAGGTTTGTTAATCTTACCTAACTCCTTAAGTAATTCAAAGTTCTGCATATTGCGGGCGCCAACCTGAATCAAATCTACATTTTCAAAAAGAGGAATATGAGCAGGACTCATGATTTCTGTAACAATCGGCATACCGGTTGCCTTCTTTGCCTCAAGCAAAAGCTCCAAACCTTCGGCCTTAAGTCCCTGGAAGTCATAAGGAGAAGTACGAGGCTTAAAAGCACCACCACGAAGCAGCTTGGCACCACTAGCCTTAACAGCCTGCGCAACTTCAATAATCTGATCACGGCTTTCTACAGAACAAGGACCCGCAATAAAAGCAAAGTTTCCGCCACCAATTTTTACACCACTAACATCAACAATAGTATCTTCGGGATGGAACTTTCTGTTTGCCTTTTTAAACGGCTCGGTAATACGTGTAACCGATTCAATAATATCAAGCCCCTTAAGCAAATCAATATCAATTTTTGTAGTATCACCAATCAAACCAAGAATAGTTTTATAATCACCTTCCGAAAGATGAACCTTAAGTCCCTGCGACTTGAACCATTCAATAAGATTGTCAATCTGCTCGTGAGTTACACCCGATTTTAAAACTGCTATCATAATTCCTCCAGTTTGGAAAAACTGCTTGGGTGGGGCCCTTCGACAAGCTCAGGGAACCGCCTATGCCCACCGTTTTTCCAAAAAAAAACCGCGCGGAAGTAATCCGTGCGGTTTGTCATATTCAATGTTTAGTAACATTTATTGCACAAATTACTTACTGCCCTTACATGTAGCCCAATAAGAGTAATAATAAAATGCGCTGTAATAAAAGTTACCTTTCAATTTTGTCTCCAAAAGTTAAAATTAATTTAATGAGTTAGCCCTTTTTTGTCAAGGGGAAGCCTTTACTTCAATTCATCCGCTGCAACCTTTTGAAGTTCATCTCCATTCTTCAAAACATACCATTTATTATTTACAAAACCAACATATTGCCAGTCTTTTACGCAATACAAAATAATCGCAAGATTTTCTGAATAATGCCACTGATCTTTGTCTACAAGAAATTCTTTTCCTTTTATTGTAATTGAAGAATCAGTCAACTTTATATTCGAATTTTTGGGGGCAAGCTTTTTAATGACATTCTGTTTCAAAAACTCATCATACGAAGCATTATAATCTGTCGAATCAGAAATCTTTATATATTCAATTTTTGTCTTTTCATCAATAAGAAAATCTTTTCCCGATTTTTTGGTAAAAGAAAAATTACCTTCCACAGCAAATGAATCATGGAATTTAAGGTTCGACATAATGCCGTCGGCAGAAATACACAAAACGGTGTAATACGAATCAGATTTTGTTGCCACAATTCCTTCGTAATAAGAGCTTGTTTCTAAAACCTTTTCATACATCTCATACGGAATATAAGTTCCATAATTTTCTTTTGAGTACGGCGCCCTGCAAAAAAGCTGAGTAACCATAGCCAATACGATTAATACTAATACATTTTTTTTCATAATACATTCCTTTTATAAGGATATATCATTTTTCAAGGATATGAACAAGGTTCAAAATTTTCAGGACCGGCACTACAAAGAATCATACCAAGTGAAATTAAATTTATTCCAACGTCAAAATAAAATTCCGGTTTTAATTGATTAAGACGAACACCTGTTTTTGCAGAAATCAGCTCGCAGCGCAAATGCATGTTTTCTTCGGCTGCAATCATGGCTTCGGGCCAGATATCGGTAAAATACATATTTAATAAAAGCCCCGCGTCTATACGGAAATTTTTAATACTATCCAGCGCAAGAGTAAACACCGAAACATAAGGCCCAAGCTCTACCATTCTTTCATGTTTAAAGAAATCGTAAGCCACCGTAAAATTTCCAAAGGTTATAAGCTCAACATCTTCTTTGCCGGACGAAACATCTTCCCACAAAACATTGAATGGCGAAAATCCAAACGTAAAACCATTTTCTGTTTCAAGCCTAAAGTCTAAAACCTGAACATCAATTTCCCAGTCAAAATCAACAGAATTATTTTTTGAATCAACATCGCCACCCAAAAATGCTGTTCCAAAATCCCAGTAAAATTTTAGCGGCGCAGCTGTTAGGGGAGACAAACAAAAGATAAGTATCAAAAAGTTAACAAATCTTTTCATATTAGTTATCCAAGGTTATTTCCCATGACCATCGGCAGTTATCAGAAAAATCAGAATTCCGAGCAGCCACTTTTATAATAATTTTTTTATTTTTTGGTAATACACCTGTATAAACAAATTCTGTTTTTTCTGCAGGTACAGTCTTTAATATATTTAGTCCCGGTTCGTAAAAACTTAATTTATCTTCTCGAATATTTATATCATAATACGAAGCACCTTCTACAGCATCCCACGAAATTGTTATGGCAGTTTTTTCTTTATTAAAGCTTGCTTTGAAATTGTTAGGCCGTGCTAACTCTCCTTCTAGAGGAATATCTTTCAAAGTCTTAAACTCGCTTGAAATATAATCGCTCATCAAATAATGGTCTGATTTATATTTATAAAGAGCCGCAACTTTTACAACATATTCCTGATTATACAAAAGATTATTCAGCTGACAATGATTTGTTTCTACACACATGTTTCCAGCCCATTTATTGTCTCCCTTTATTTTCCACATAACATCATAAAGGCTTGCTTTATTTATAGATGACCAGGAAATTTCTGCACTATCCGAAGTTATAGAAAATATTTTAAGATCCTTAGGAGCTTCACGTTTTTCCACAAAAATATTATTGCAACCCACAAAAACAGAACAACTAATTATAAAGAACAAAATCAAAAGTCTTTTGCTTATTGTATTTCTTGAACTCATATGCCTTCCCCGCTACTCCACACAAAGTGAAAAATATTTGTAAGAATACTTTACAATTCGTAAGATATATGTTGTTCCCGGCGAAAAATCCTTTATATCATTTTTAAAATTTCTAGCTACGGCAAAATCATAATCTTCATCGGTTAGCAAAGAAAGATTTTCGTCCGTCCCTTCTTCCAAATAAAACAACGGTAATCCAGAAGCAACAACAGTTCCATCCTCTAAGAAAATTGATAAAGAATTATCATTAAAATCTCTACCGCAATAGAACGACAGAATTCCTTTTTGTGGAGTACATTTATACCATAAAGACGCTGAATCAGAATAGAAATATTCCCTGATTCCATTTTCAAGCGGAATAGCAGTACTCCTGGTATGATTATCAACAGGCGCAACTGTTCCTGTTGCTTTAGCAGACAACAAACTATATTCATCATCCTTAATTGCTTTTATCATAAATACATAGCTTGATTCATTTGGAAGATATTTCTTTGTATAAGAAGTTTGCTCAGTTTGACCAAGCTTTACAAATTTTTCATTAAAGTTAGTCCAAGAACTAGTAGTATACCAAACCTCATAAGCAACTGCATTTTGCACCGCATCCCACGATACAGTAAGCGAATTGCGATTCCCTGTCATTTGTTCAACTTTGACATTTTTTGGATAAGCAAGCTGAACTTTTGGATCTGCAGCTGTTGTAATTGATTTTTCTTTGGAGCTTTTTGAAGTAGTATTCCATATCTCTGGTGTATACCATGATGCCGACGCAGTTACAACATAAGTATATTCAGTCCCGCTTTCACATGTATTATCTGTCAGGTAAAACTTACTGTCATCTTTTGAACAAAGCTCGTCACTTTCTCGCCATTCAAAATATCTTGTATCAGTAACAGAATCACGAATCATTGTCCGTTCAACTCTATAACTTTCTGCCTCATCAGAAGGTGTCCACGAAATAATAACTTCTGTTTGCGGCGACGTTTTCGACAGTGCCAACGATAATACAGGTTCTGTAAGTTGAGGCTCTGGCTCCGATTCACACGAACAAACCAAACCAGACAACACAAATAATGAAAGAATTGTAAATCCAACAAACAAGCTTTTTAACTTTTTCATCTTGTTCTCCCTCGTTTGAAATTTTTATTTTTAATCCTAGAAAGTATATCCTACAGATAATTCCAGATTCGGCAGAATTGCCCATCCCCATTTAGTTACCGGCTCACTCTGATACGGGACAAACATAAAAGAACAAACAGGCCCGGCTCCAAAATAAAAACCGCTTGTTTTTGGTTTATAAGTAAAAAGAACATCAACAATAAATGTTGAACAATAATTTATATCTTTGCTTGTTATTTCGGCTTCGTCACCTACCAAAAATTCCCCAAGAAACGTAAAGCCGGTATGTAATTCAGTTTCAATATTCCAGCAATATTTTTTTGTGCTTTGTGGCTGCAGACAATGAATATAAGAAAAATCCAAAAGTGAAAAAGGAAAGAGTAAAAGAGAACCCGACGCACCGACAGCAAAAGTATCATTTTCCATTCCGGGCAGCGAAAATTCATAATCAACACTTATAGGGAATTCAAGTAAAAAATATGGCTCGCCTTCTGTTGGAATAAAACCAATTCCACCAAAAGCATTTGCCCTTACATTAAATCTTGCAAAGGCACCTGAGCATATTAAACAAACTACAAATCCGATTAAAAACTTTTTCATCCTAATAGCTCCAAAATTTTTTATCCTTAACTATTATAACAAACAAAAAAGCTAAAAGTAACGAGGAAAAATATCAAAATAATTATATACTTTTCCGTAAGTAATAACATTCAAATTCTTTACACTTTATTAAAATAAATATAGTACATCAGAAAAAGACGTTATAATAGGTTTTTCATGTAATACCTCATGAGTAATTTCATATTTCTTTGGATTTCTAAAAAGAACTGAATCAACATATACAAAGAAACTATTATTTCTAGAAGTATCTAACGTTCCTAAATAACTATTTTTTGTACTATCATATTCCAAAACTGTTACATTACTTTCTAAATCTTGAATATAGACCCAAGCTCCTGTAATGCTCATCCCGGAATCCGATTCTACAAAAACTTGTATAGTTGTATCAGACATATAATTGCTATTAACAATTATTCTTATTCTTGGCTCTAGTAAAATATCGTTTTTACAAGTAGAAAAACAAGTAATGCTTATTACTATAACAAAACAAAAAAATAAATTTTGATTCTTTTCATAAAATTTCATAAACCTCTAACCCGCATTTATAGCTGTAAGGATACCTTTACCTGTATTCTTATCATGATCAAAAAAGATAAACATATTTTTATAACTTGCATTTAAATCCCTACCAAGATTCTTTATATCACGCCAGACACCAAAGAATTCTCCTGTATCTGCATCATATACTCTAAGTCCAGTATTTGTTACTACAAAACATTTTCTATTTACAACTACAGGTCTCGTTTGTAAAGATGAACCTTCTTTATAAGGTGGTAAATCTCCCCAGGCAAGTTTAAATGTATTTCCATCCCAACAAATAATATTCTTGTTATATTTCTCTGGTCGACCTAATTGTTCGTTAGAACCAACATAGGCATTACGCGTATAATAAAATTTTCCATTACATTGATAAATTCCACAAAGATCCAAAGAGGCGCTTAAATGTATTTCTTTCTTGAGATCTTCAGAAGTCTGTTCTTTTGAGAAAATAAAATTTCCTGTTTTCTTATCAAAACAAAAGATTCCAACATCAAATATAAATAACTTATCTCCATCGAGTTTGATACATTCTGGATTAAAACCACATATATTGTCTATTTGTTTTCTCCACTTTATTTCAAATGTTTTTATATCAAAAGAAAATAAAAATGCACTACCTTTATACCCTGAATTAAAATAATTTGTGTTATATGTCAACCCATATAAAATATCACCATCTATAATAAATTTACTAGAAAAAAAACCTTCATCTGATCTTAATTGATACACACATTCTGGATTAAGAATTTGACTTCTAGTATTATAATCTATGTTATTTAAATCTAACTTCATAATTCCTGTAACAACATCTGTTTCGTTTGCGGCATTTCCCCAATATAATGCATCATTATAAAAAAACAGTGACGTTGTATAAGGTGCATACGCCTCTCTTTCCTTCTCATTCTCTGACATGATAACTGTAGTAATTAAATATCCTGTTTCTTTATTAAATATTTTTAAGTAATTGTCAAAATCAAAGAAACAATAATACTTATCGGTAACACAGCCACCATAACTATTTGCATACCTGACAATATCACTTTTCCATACATATGTGCCCATTGATAAATCTATTTTTGCAATATTAATTTTATCCATTGCTGGTAATTCTTGTATATATAAATATTGTCCTTCTTGTACAGGATAATTTTCAATATACGTTTCTGTGTTAAGTCGCCAAATAATGTCGGGATTATACTTCTTTTCTTTTGGGATATCTTCCTCTTCATTTGTATCAAAAAAGAATGAACGTAAAGTATCTGTGTTGCAAGATGTAAATAAGAGAAAAAGAATTGGTATAAAAATTTTCTTTAATTGCATTTTTATTCCCCAACCACCTGCATAATCTCACGCTCAAAAAGTGTAGGCTTCCACAGCTCTTTTTCTACAAAACCAAGATACCAGTTGCCGCTTGAATCCTGCTCCATTTGAGGAACAAAAAGCGCATCCTGGTTAGTTGCAACAAACCACAGACGCAAATAACTAAAGCGTCCGTCGGCGCCGGTATATTCAATCTTGCGGCAAAGAGGACTTGTTATAGAAATATCGCGCAGATGAGTTCCGGCATCGCCGGCAGTGTTGTTAAGTTCAACTAACTGGCAGTACAATTTATATGCTTTAAGAAGCGCTTCTTCATCTTCTTCAATGTCGGCAGTCAAAGGACTTATATATTCCAGAAATTGTCGGCGCAACAAAGCAGCCCGTTCCGATTCCCTTTCGTTTATCTGATTCTGGATAGATTTAAGCGGCGACACCACTTTTACCGCGTCCTGCTCCAGCCCATCCTCCCCTGCTTTAAAACGCGCAAACTTACTGGAAAAATCAGCAAGCGCCTGGCTAATAGTTCCTTTGTTTGATTTTATATCTGCCATATAAAAGCCTCCGGTTCCTTCTTTATAATAAAAATTCTACAGCGTCAAACTCAAAAGTCAAGAAGAAAATCAAGCAATGACAATCCACATTATTTTTTGTATACTAAACATATGCAAGACGATTCTCTCCAGACAGACATTCTTACAGGCCTCAATCCCGAACAACGCGCCGCCGTTACAACAACAGAAGGCTACATCCGCGTAATTGCCGGAGCCGGTTCCGGAAAGACACGCGCACTTACACACCGTTTTGCATATCTTGTAAACGAAGTAGGCATTCTTCCATCGCACATCCTTTGCGTTACTTTTACAAATAAAGCCGCTGCCGAAATGCGCAACCGAATCCGCAAGCTTACAGGCGACAACGACACAGGCTACATTTCTACCTTCCACGGCTTTTGCGTAAGCGTGCTTCAGGAAGATTCCCATGCTGTCTCTTATCCAAAAAGCTTTCTTGTTCTGGACAATTCCGACATAGATGCAATGCTCCAGATTATTTACGAAGAACGTGGCCTTACCCTGCGGCAGATGACATTTTCAAATGCCCGCGACATGATAGAAATCAAAAAGCTTTTTAAAGAGCCTCACTACTACGAAGACCTTATCCGAATGACGCTCGACGAAATCCACCAGAAATATCTTGATGCAACAAAGCCCGACGACATAATTTTTTACGGCTATCTCTACCAGGAAAAAAAGTGCTTCGGCCTTGATTACAACGACCTGCTTAAATTCGTACTCTACATTTTCCAGACAAACGATCAGATTCGTCAGAAGTGGCAGGAACGTCTTGAATACATAATGATAGACGAATTCCAGGATATAGACATGATTCAGTACGAGCTCATGAAGGCCCTTTGTCCATATCACAATAATCTTTTTGTAGTAGGCGACCCTGACCAGACAATTTATACGTGGCGAGGCGCAGACATCCGTTACCTTCTTGAGTTTGACAAAAAGTTCCCTGGCGTTCAGACAATCGTAATGAACAAAAATTACCGCAGCACCAAGCCAATTCTCGATGCCGCAAATAGTCTCATTGACAAAAACAATGACCGCATTAAAAAAGATTTGGTTCCAGGAAACTTAGGAGGGGGATGTCTCCCCCTCGCTCACACTGCGTTGTCTCTGCGAGTTTGCGAAACAAACTCGGTAGTTCGCGACAGCGAACGTACTACCCCCTCTGCGGGGGACACCCCCGCAACGCCGCTGCCATTTTACTTCCACGCAAAATCATCAGAAGAAGAAGCAGAATATCTGGTAAAGAAAATACGCGAGTTAACTGAGGGCTCTTCGACCCTTCGACAAGCTCAGGACGGCGCAGGCTCAGGGACCACAGTTGCAAGCTCAAGTGCCACAAACTCTTTTGCCCCATCAGACATCGCCATATTATACCGTGCACACTACATCAGCCGCACAATAGAAGAAGTTTTCCAGCGCGAAAAAATTGCCTACACGCTAAACTCAGGTGTTCCGTTTTTTGACCGCGCAGAAATAAAAGATTCTCTTTCCTATCTTCGAATGATAGCTTACAAAGACGACCTTTCTTTTTTGCGAATAGTAAATCAGCCAAAAAGAAACATCGGCGAGCGCAGAATAAAATTCCTCAAAGAATACGTAGACAAAAATGGCGGCTCACTTTACGATGCACTTAAACTTCACGTCGGCGACGAGCTTTTTGCAAACACAAAGGCACAGGAATTCATAGACCTTATAGAACACTTTTCTTCCTCATACGCAAAAATGCAGATTTCGGAATTATTCAGTCACGTAATGAACCAAAGCAAATACGAGCTTGCGCTCCGCACCGAAGGAAGCCAGGAACGACTGGACAATCTTGCAGAGCTCAAGCAGTCAATTTACGAATACGAAACTTCCTGCGGCGAAGAATGCACTCTGGAAAACTATCTTGCACACGCAGCACTTTATACAAACGCAGATATCACTGCACATAAAAACGCAGTCCGCTTAATGACAATCCACACGGCAAAAGGTCTTGAATTCCCGGTAGTCTTTATTGTCGGAATGAACGAAAATATGTTCCCAAGCAAAAAAGTAGACAGCCTTAAAGCAATGGAAGAAGAACGACGACTTGGTTTTGTAGCAGTAACGCGTGCCCAAAAAAGACTTTTCCTTACAGAAGCAGAAGGCTTTTCGCAGCATGCAGGAGGCCGCTACCCTTCACGCTTTATTTTTGACATAGACAAACCGCTGCTTCATTACGAAGTAGAACTTCCTCCTCAACTTATTGCAAAAACAAAAGCCTTTATCAAAGAAACAAATTCTATTCTTGAAAAAAAATCTGCTCTTTCACACTTAAAAGAAGGCGACACCGTAGAACACGGAATTTTAGGAAAAGGAATAATCCTTCAAATAGACAACAGCGCCGCAACCTATACCGTAAAATTCGAAAAAGTTGCGACGCCACGTAAGATGAGCTTTAAGGCTCCATTAAAAAAGCTTTAAGAGTTTATTTAAGATTCTTCAAAATTTCCTTAGGGAACTGAACGCTTACATCAGATTCTGGAACAGTAACAGGCTTGAATTCTGTCCAGGCATTATGAATAGGAATAAGGTTGTGGTCTTCGGAATATTTATTCCATTGTCGGATTCCAAGCTTTAAGGCCAGCTCAAACGAATCCTGAGGAACCGTAATTTCAAAAGGAATCCAAACCTTGCCAGCCTGAACAATGTATTTATCCTTTCCATAAACACGGGCAGCCTGAGCTTCGTTAAGACCAGAATCAAAGGCCATATAAATATGTCCCGGAATTGTTATGAATGCAGTCTGAACACCAAGTGCTTCAAAAAGCGAACAGTTAAGAATAGAAAGGTCGTCACAGTCACCACCATGATAAAGCAGTGTCTGATACGGGAACTGCAAAAAGTCTACGGCAACAGTATCAGAAGTAGAGAACACACTAGTTGGGTCAATTACATAGTTAATTCCATAAGCCTTAAGAACTTCATAAACTGCGCGTGCATAAAGATAATTTGGACTCTGTGCATCGGAAACTTTATCGCGCAAAGTAAGTGCAATCTGTCTTGAAAAACGCTGAACAGCACCATCCTTTGCAGAAACAAAAGCAGCTGCTCTACGGTCATCTTCCCAAGACATAGAATTTCTTGTTAATGTCTGAAGGAAGAAGCGGCTGTCAAACTGATTTTTCTGACCAAGGCTTCTGTACGAAACTGTAATCTGTGCATCGGTAAGTTGATTCTGCATCTGATTCATTATGCTTTCATTAAGAAAAGCTGTAAGATCAACTTCAAAATCCTGGCCCTGCTTTACTCTGTCAAAGGTTGCAACAATTTTTGGAACAGACATAAACTGTTCAATGAATACAGAAACTTCTACATTCGTAATATCGTTCTTTTCTATATTTGTAAAAATAAAAGTACCAAAGCTGTTGTTGTCGTAATGTGCATAAAAAATCGGAAACAATGGCTCGGTTTCAAAAGTTTCTGTTTTTATTCCGTCAGAATTGAACAGGCTCTTTGTAAGATTTATAGAAAGGCCAAGTCCAATTTCTACAGACTCCAGGAACGAATTTGGTTTGTAATAAAAATTCTTGTAGCCGCCAAAAAGCCCTGCTTTTAACCATGGAGAAATGTAAAAGTCTGCAGAGACCCTTCCTCCAAAAGAAGGGCCGCTTGTAGACTGAATCTCTTTCTCCGGATTCTCTGGCAGCCACCACAAGCCTCCGTAAACTTCGGTAGAAATTCCAAATCTGTCGGCAACCCTAAAATTAAAACCTAGTGCTGCATCAAAATTAAAGCAGTTTACGGTATCAACCTTAGGAGCCATAAGAAACACTGGATCTGCCTGAAGCGAAAAATAAGCTTCGTTTCTTGTTCCGAAAACATCTCCCGCTACATCAAGAGAAAGAGTCCCTCCCAAAACATTTTTAAATGAGGACTGTAAAACATAATCGTAGGATGGTAACAGTCTTACAGAGAATTCTGCCGCGCCTAACGAAAGCGGCATCATGAAAAATCCAAGAAAGGCAGTAAGGAAAAGAGCCTTTATCCGTTTCATAAAAACTCTCCTCCTATTCATCAAGTATCGAACGGATATTTTCTATTCCGTTCAGGGCTGCCTTATTTTCAGGCTCAATAGAAAGTACCTGCCTGTACTGTTTTTCTGCCGAAACATAATCCTTTTCTATCATGTAAACATTTCCAAGATTATTCATAGCAGAAACAGAGCCCTTTGCAGCAGCCTTAGAAAATTCACTCTTTGCATTTTCATACTGACCGGCACGAACATAAGCAAGACCAAGCTTGTTTGAATCACCGGTGTTACGTGTTCTGTTTATAACAACAGAAAGATCAGACTTGATGTAATCGTTTACAGCAGACTGGAACAAGGCTTCAACAGTAGACTGAGTTGGTCTTGTAAGAACGTCGCCATAACCGGTAAAAATAGCTGGAGGATAATTTATCCAGGCATAATGAGTTTCTATAAAATCATACCAGGCATCTTCTTCATTATTAATCATTTCTATAAGCTCGGCACCACGCTCGCGGCTCTTTGTAAAGCCCTGATCAAAGGTTGCCATAGAAACAGCAAAGTAAACAGTTTCGTCTGTAATAACAAGAGAATCTGTATTTGCAAAATGGCTTGCTGCCGAAGTTGGCTTTAATGTTGTATCAACAAGTACAAGGAAATCATCTTCCATAGGAATAAATGCAGTTCCAATTCCTACAGATTCAAGACAGGAAGCATAAAGAATTCCAAGCTCGTCATAATCGCCGGAACTAAAGTCCATTGTCTGCAGCGGATACTGAATATAATCAGGCTCGTAACCAAGGTGATAAGTTGTATAAGGAGTTGTCTTGTCACCGGAATAAACAATGCCCGAAGTTTTAAGTGCATCAAACATTGTACCTGCAAACTGAACGTTACGATTCATTCCGGAATAAAGATGATTACGTGCAATTCCTGCAACATATTTTGCATATTCAAGAACTTCCGGTGTGTCAGGAGAAATATATGCAGCAAGCGATTCTGTGTCGCCCCACATATAAGAGTTGCGGTTCGAAACCGAAATTGAAATTCCCTGTGTAGCAGTTTTCTTTTTGCCAAGCAGTTCGTATTCAATTATAAGGTTACCGGAAATCATTCCGTTTTCTGCGAAGCTCAAGAGGTCCGAAGAAAAATCAACAGGCAGGTCTACAGAAACACTCTTCATTTTTTTGATGATTGGAATTGGTTCTGTTTTAAGCGCGCTGGAAGTATATTTACCGGCAGTAAAGCTTACAGTAACATTTTTGATTTCTGCAGATTCGCCGTTTGTAAGAATAACAGTTGCAACAGGATCGTTTTTATACAACTGCATGAAAAGAGGCAGAACATCTGCATCCTGTCTTATAGTTGCATAGCAGGCATTCTTTGCAGAATTCTTTGAAGAAAGAGTAAACTTAAGCGAAAGCCCCGCAACTGGTCCCGACATCATTGCGCCGGAGTTTCCCTTAAAAATTGCATCAATGCTGTCTGCTTTAAGGTAAGAATTAAAGCCTCCGTTTAACGAAAGCGTTACTGTTGGGTTTATACGAAAACCAAATTCACCATAACCACGCCAGTAAAGGTTTGCTGCCGATGTCTTTCCATTTTCTTCCTGGAACGACAGATTATATACTCCGGCACCACCACCTAATCCAAAATACAGGCGCGAAAAAATATTATGATATATTCCAAGCCCAACACCGCCCGAAAGGAATGTTACAGCCGAGTCGGCATTTTCCGGTGTTTCTGTAAGAAAGCTTCCTTCGCCGCCAATTGTAACCCAGTCAAACAGCTGCAGGTCGCCCTGAACAGTAATGTTGAAGGCAGGCGTATAATGCTCCTTAAGCGGAATCACAACTCCCGGATTAAACCTCAGCGAAAAATCAATTGCAAACCCTGTCCCGACAAACCCTAAAATCAGAAATATTGAAAGAAGTGTTTTTTTCATTTTCGTGCTCCCTTATTATTTCTGTTTGATGTCGGTCATAACAATTGTACCGTCGGCAAAATGGAAGATTGTTGTATACCAATAACCGTCAGGAATATCGCTGTAATTATCAAGACCATAAGTTCTTGTTTTGAAAGCAGATTCATTAATAGTTGGTTCAGGTTGATAGCCCGGAATATAATTAGGACTATTTGGATTACACATAGGATCATTGTAATTAATTGTAGGAATTCGGCTTGAAGGATAGATGTCCAAACCTGTTTCCAGACCCTTTGTTTCCCAGATAAGATAAGCATCTTTATCATATTTTGAATTTGTAAGCTTTTCCTCTGAATACATTGTATGTACCAGAACATTGTTATCAAAGAAAACCTGTATTCCATTCATTCCTTCCATACAGTTCTTAACATTACATACATCATCTCTACCCATGAAGACGTAATCTGTATAGAAATAACCTTTTCCAATAGCAGAATCAGAATCTACAAAGCCATAATAACCGGTTACTCTAGCCCACCTGTTCACTAAATCTTGATATTCATAACTAGGTGCAACTCTTGTTGTAAAGGTTGCAATTTGATCGTTTGATAATGTTGAATATCCGCTTTCTGTGAGAGTCCATTCATAGTCATAACACAAATCATCACCATTTGGTTCCCATTCCCATCCGGTTGGCTCTTCCTCTGGGCCATTCCAAGGTTGATGAGCGAAAGATATTTTAGCATTAATGGTTGGAACCTGTTCTGTACCTTTCGGAATAAGGTCTATAAAATCACATTCACTGTTATCTATAGTAAAATTCCACCAGGAATCAGATTGTGTTACACCAACATTATCCTCCCAGGATTCCTGGTGATATTCTTTTGTAAATGGTAAACGAATACCAAGAGTGCTGTTTATAAACGGATACGTATATACAGCTGCATTTCCATAAATATCTTCTGTTATGAAAGATATTGTATATAAACCTTCTTTTAAGGTTCCATAATAAATTCTAATCTTATTAACACCTGTATATATATCATCAGAAGCAGCATTCAGGTTAGGTTCATATTCTATAGTTTTTTCATAAGCTTTATATAATGTTTTAAGCTCATTTATAGTATAGGTAGGAGTATATCTGATATTATTAGTTACGTTTGGAATAATATAATAAGTTAATTCATATTTTCCATCGGCATTCTTATACAAAGTAATAGGCGCTGGTTCCTCATCGTCATTTCCAAACATGATTTCAGACATTCCATAGTTTCCTGAAGCATTATCAGCTGGCGAAGCTATTTCAAAATAAATAGGATTACCGAATGGATTACTATTATGGTAAAGATATGGAGCTGCATAGTCACCAGTTAAATCAAGGCTATCTGTAAGCTCTGTTGAAGAATTAACATAGAAGCTGCAGCTTTCCGGCATATGTTCACCTTCTGCAGGAGAGAACGGAATTTCCCATTTACCACTACCCATTCCATCACCTTCGGTATAGTAATACATTTCTTTGAATTCAAAAGGAACATATTTTTTCTTGTTTACAGTATCTGTAGCTGATATATATATTCTATAAGACAGTGTAGAGTTAAGGAACATTTCCGGAATATTTGAATTTACTGCATTACCTGTGTCAAAACTAAATACCGGAGCTTCATGACCCGTTGCAGGAGATTCTGGAGAATCCGGTGTATCCATAATATAACCATTTTCTTCAATTCTACAATTTACAACATAGAACGAATATTCTATACCATCGTCCTTGCCTGCCTGGGTCATATAATCATCAATAACAACCTTGTGGGTACCAGAGTTCTTAACTCCTTCTGTAGTAACCTTAAAGCCATCTTTAATATATGGTTTTCCTTCTGGTCCAAAAGCTTTAATTACCGTAAAATCACTTTCGTCTATTCCTGTAGAAAGCGAATCTTCTCCTAATACAGCCCAGCCTTCGTTAACATCAGCATTGCTTATATCAAATTTTACAAAGTTATTACTACGAGGAGAGAAGAAATCTCCCACGGTAGCTACCATATAAAGCTTTCCTGTTGTGTTAGCATCTATTTGTGGGTCAAGATTTGCATTATTATTAAGGTTGTTAATTTCCCAAGATATATCATAATTAGTAGAACTATGATATGTGTAGTATGCATGCACTAATACTTCTGAATATTTCTCTATGTCTTGCGGATCATTGTAGAATTGATATAAGAACATAGCGTAATCTGCTACATTTATATTCGAACCGGCAGAGATATTACAATTCATTAAATATGATCTAAGGTTAGCCATATTATACTGATGGTTTTCTGAACCTTTATAAATTTCAATTCTTGGAGCCATACGTTTGATTATTTCTTTTTCATTTCCAATAGCATCTTTACAAATCAATTTGATGAATACAAATTTTGTAACATCTCTTGTAAATGTAAATGTATTATTGGTTTTTGTCATAGGTTCTGTAATATCGTTTTCTGCATAACCCCAATAAGCATCTATGTCAAAATCTGTTGAATAGTTACCATAGAAAATATCCTTTGCAGAAGAAGACAATGTTAACACAACATCCTGAGTATCACCTGTTACAACAGGAACAGCTGCAAGTAAGGCATCCATATCTGTACCAAGCTGACTAATTTCCTGAGTAAACTTTATGCGTGTGGAATCGACCATATTATCTTTTACTAAATAGAAGATCTTTGTTTCATCACTTATGTTGCCTGCATAATCTTCAACCTGGATTTTTAATTCCACAACTCCTTCCAGAGAAGTATCAAAGATATAATCAACACAATATTTTCCGCTTGTTTCATCTTTGGTACAATCAAGATGAGTTGTCACAACCTCTCCTGCAACAGAAGAACCATCTGAATATTTGATTAATTTTTCTTTAACAATTAATCCTGCAATTCCGGAATCAGCATCTTCACCGTCGGCTTCGATATAAACAGAGTTTCTTATATGGTTTGTACCAAAGTCGCCATAACCTGTTCCTGTAGAATTCCATTCTTCAAAAGCCTTATCTGTAAGAGTCTTTTTCTTTTCAGAAGTAGGATAAAGCGTTACAGAATTAAGTGTTGGCTTTTCACTATCAAGTCCTCTATTTATGCGATACTTATGCTGGTAAACTCCAGAAGCAAAATTTCCTTCCAGGTCTTTAATATTTGAAAGATCAATTTTTACGATTATATCCTTTGATTCTACAGTTCCATTTATATCAAGGATTCGTTTTGTATTAACTGTAGGAACATAAAGAGTTTTTGAATCGTCAGAATAATATGGCTTGTCAAAATATTCGGCAAGGTTTGTTCCAAAGGCATCAGAAATTGCAGGACTAAAGAATTCTGTTGCAATAATCGGCTTATTAAATTCAACAGTAATTATAGTATCCTGCTCACAACCTTCTGCATCATAAGCTGGTCCCATTGCTACAACCTTAGGAACAAGTGAACATCTTGGTTTTATAAGAATTCCAACATCATCAGTTTTTACAGTTGTACGAACAGTATAGATTCCCTTTTCGTTATCAACATCTACAATTTCAAATTCTACAACGCTGCTGGAAAGAGGTGTTGCTCTATCTGCGCTGTTTACAGCAACAAGCTCTTTGAAAATATAATCAGCTTTCTTTACTGTAAACACAAGATCAATACCGTTATCAACAGTACATTCAATTTCGCCCTTGCGGACAAAGGTTCCTGTTACTGCATTTGTATCTTCTTCAACAAGAATTCTTGTTCTTCTTTGTGTACTAAAGCTGTCGTTAATTCTATAAGAATATGAAGCATACGATTCTATAGAAAGTCCTGCTTCGTCCTTAAGATTTGTAAAATCAATTTTTATATTAATGTCTTTCTTTTTTCCACTATCAGGCTTAATGATATGAACATTTGCTTTTGGTGTGATTTTTAATATTGTATTATTTGTATTAAATACCGGTGTATTAAAATATTCACTCTTAAGATCATCGCCGTCAGCAAATATCGAAATGCATTCAAAATCGCCGAAAGTTTCCGGATCTACAGGTTTGTTAAATTTTATTTCTATTGGTTCATCCTGCAGACAACCTGTAGAAACATAAGCCGGTGTAATCTGAGTTATTCTTGGTATAAGTATACAATTAGGTTTAATAAGAATTCCAACTTCGTTAGTTTTTACTGTTACACGAACTGTATATATTCCCTTCTCGTCATCAGAATCAATTACATCTAAGTTTACAATGCTGCTGGAAAGAGGAGTTGCTCTATCTGCACTGTTTACAGCAACAATACCTCTGAAGATGTAATCAGCTTTTTTTAATGCAAACACAAGGTCAAAGCTATTATCAACAGTACATTCAATTTCGCCCTTACGGTCAAAGGTTCCTGTTATTGCATTTGTATCTTCTTCAACAAGGATTCTTGCTCTTCTTTGTGTACTAAAGCTGTCGTTAATTTTATATGTATATGAAGCGTATGATTCTATTGAAACACCTTCTTCATCTTTAAGATTTGTAAAATCAATTGTTATATTAATATCCTGCTTTTTACCGCTGTCAGGCTTAATGATATGAACATTCTGTTTTGGAGTGATTTTCAATATTCTATTATTTGTATCAAAAACCGGTGTATTAAAATATTCGTTCTTAAGATCTTCGCCATCGGTAGAAATTGAAACACATTCAAAGTTACCGAAGGTTTCAGGGTCTACCGGTTTATTAAATCTTATTTCTATTGGTTCATCCTGCAGACAACCTGTAAACGCATAAGCCGGTGTAATCTGTGTTATTCTTGGAATAAGTACACAGTCAGGGCTTATCTTAATGTTGTTTGTATAATTATTCATATGAACTACAATGTCATATACGCCTGTGTTGTCAATTTCCTGATAAGAAACAGATACATCTTGCGCATTAAACTCTATCGAAGCATTTGAACTTCGTTGTTCTACCTTGAGTCCCCTGAATATATAGTCTGCTTTATTTAATTTAAATTGAAGGTTTACATCATATCCGACAGAACACTGAATCTGGCCTGTTCTGTCAAAAGTTCCGGAATTATTATTTGCAGCTGCTTCTACAGAAATTTCTGATATCTGCTGGTTATTAAAGTTGTCATTAATTCTATAAGAATAAGCAGCAAAAGCTTCGATTGAAAGACCGTCACTATCCTTTAAATTCTTAAAATCAATTCCTATATTGATGACTTTCTTTTTGTTGCTGTCTGGAGGAAGAATCTTCTTTATTGGAGTTATTTTAAGACGTGTATTATTATCAAAGAAAACCGGAGTATCAAAATATTCACTCTTAAGGTCTTCGCCATCGTCACCAAAAATCGAAATACAAGAAAAGTCTCCAAATGTTTCTGGATCAACCGGTTTGTTGAATTCGATTGTTATTGTTTCATCCTGGAAACATCCTGAAAATTCATTAACCGGTGTGATATTCTTTACTTTTGGAATAAGAATACATTTTGGCTTAATAAGAATATCATCTGATTGTGCTTTTATTTTTACCTGAATTGTATAAATGCCAAGATCATCATCGCTCTTTATAGTTTCAAATTCTACTACTTCCGAAGCATTAAAATCTGCATTATTGTTCTTGCTTACTGCTTCTAATCCATTGAATACGTAATCAGCTTTTCTTAATGTAAACTGAAGATTATAGCTGTAGCCTACAGTACATTTTATTTCACCTGTTTTATCAAAGGTTCCTGTTTTGCTGTTTTCATCTTCGCGAACAAGTGTTGTTGAAATTTCGCGGTTTCCATAAGCTTCGTTTATTCTATATTGATAAGTTTTATTGCCCGAAATAACCTGTCCGTCTGCATCCTTTTCATTTTTAAAATTAAGGGACAAATTGATTGTCATTATCTTTCCGGTATCCGGAGTAATGATGTGACGATCCTGTTTTGGAGCAATAACAAGCTTTGTATTATTATCAACAAAGGTTGGTGCATCAAAATAATCCTTTAAGTCTGTTTCATCAGAGAAAATCGAAATAAAACCAAACTCACCAAAAGATGCAGGATCTACAGATTTATTAAATGTGATTGTTATTGGCGAATCCTGATCATAACCTCCTGGCGCAAAGACTGGTGTAATGTCTGTTACTTTAGGAATAAGAACACAGTTTGGTTTAATCATTACATCATCAGATTCTTTTAAAAGCTTTACGCGGACTTTATAAATTCCGTTTTTCTCTTCTACTTCGGAACTTGTTTCTGTAAACTCTATACAGTCTGCGCGGGATCTTGTCTGATTGTTTTTACTAACGGCTTCAAGACCCTTGTAAATATAATTGTCGGAATTAACTGTAAACTGGAGGTCAATTGTATAGCCCACTTTACATTCCTTATCACCACTTGAAAGGAAAGAACCCATTGCTTCGTCCTGTGAAACAATGATTGTGTAGCTTTTTGCATTAGCTATATCAATAAGCTCCTCAAAATGACTTTGAACATCGCTTCCATCCATAAAGTTTTCACAAGAAGTAAAAACTACGACAGATAAAGAAACCATCAAGGAAAGTAAACAATAAAGCAATTTTTTCATTTTATTTCTCCGTTTTATATTTGTAACCTAATTTTACACCCCTATTAGCACAAAATCAGCACAAATCGGTTAAAAAAAGAGCACTAAATCAGCACAAAAAGAGAAAATTTACTGTTAAATTGCCTTTATTCTACTTCGAAAAAGTTGAATTCTCCCGGTGTCATTCGCACATGAAATTCGGTTACAAGCTCTTTTGAACGGAAATCCATAGGGTGCATACTTTTTGCCGGAATCGGGAACGAGCTCCATGGCGACGGCGTGTCGGAATCCGGGATACGCTTGAGGGTTTTGTGTTCGCCTTTTACATAAACGGTAAATTCTACAGGCGCACAGCCATCCCAGGTGTAACTGTACAAGCCAAAGGTTTTGTTATCATAAGTAAACAAAGAAACTCCGGCTGGTGCAGAAATCCAAATATCAGAAGCCTGCAGCTCCTGGCGGATTGCTGTTAATACCGGGGCCGGAAGCTCGTAGATTTTAGACGGCATATCCGGTAAAGCAAGCATTGTAAATCTTCCTTTGCCGTAAGTGTCGTAACACAAAATGCTTTCGTGATATTCGCCGTGTCCTGCATTCATAATAGACCAGGTTGCATTGTTGCGGTGCTCCAGAAGCGGGAATGTAATCGGGGCCTTTGATTTTATATATTCTTTTCCAAAGCCTATAGACGAAGGCGACTGGAATTCATCTGCTGTAAGAACCCTGTCGTTATAACGGATGCTTGTAAGGTCTGTGATTGACGGATATTTTTTAAGGGCACCAATCATAAAGCCGCTTGTTACAATTATGTGTCCACCCTGAACTACAAAATCCTTTATTTTTTCTACAATATTCTGGTCCTTGAGAGAGGCGGCGGTAAGCATTACTTTATTGTTAGATGCATCTTTGGCAGCGTCAAATTTAGGAAAGTCACAAACCGGTTCCATCGGAACACCTGCCATGCCCAGAAAATCTTCTATGTGGTCTTCGCCCTGAGAATTAAAAGGAATATAAACCTTAAGACCCTGAGGCTCCCCTACTTTTGAAAGAATCCTGTCCAGGCGTTCATACATAAAACCAAGAGGAGTTGCGCGTTTATTTCCTGCAAGTGCCGACCAGCAGAACATCATCATTTCTTTTGGTTTTGCAAAGGCTGTAAGATATGCCTGCTCAAGATAAGTATCTATTCTGTCGCAGTCAAACGGATCAAACCAACCGCCGCCGTTTCTTCCAGGAGCTACACTTTCCATATAACGCATAAGCGAATAACTTAAATAACGTGGAAGATGCTGATCCTGCTGTGCGCCGTGTCTTGTTTCTGTTCCTGTATAAATTGAATCAAAGACTTCGCGCTGCTGACCAGGGTTGTAGCCTGTTTCCTGATAGCTTTCGCGCCAGTTTGGATATTTAATGATTACCTTTACATTCGGATTTACTTTTTTTGCAGGACCAATTATAAGATTGTTCGAAACATCCATCATTTTTTCAAGACGGAATTCTTCCCACGAGCGGTTTCCTTTTTCGCGGATACAATCTTCGCACATACATTGTGTAAAGAAAAAGTCGTCTATGATAAATTCGTCGAACATCGAGGCTGTGTATTCCGAAACCTTTTTTGTAAGCTCGCGCATTGGTTCGTTGCAGTAACACAAGGTGCCAAAAAGTCGTTTTCGTTTTTTGTCGCTTTCGTTTAAGTCAGGAGAAACTGTTGTTATTCCGCCGGAAACTTCTATTCCGTAATCCTTCATTACGCGTTTTACAAGCTCCAGCTGCTCTTTTGAGGCAAACTCGTCGCGGTAAGTTTCCAGATAAATCTTGTCTATTCCAACATATTTTTGGAAAAAGTCTGCGTCTTTTCTAAGCTGCTCTTCTGTTACATGATTTACCCAACCTGCCACACAATAAAGAACTGTCTTAAAATTTTTGTAATGCATAGAAAACTCCAAAAAATTATTTGAATATATTATAACATCCCTTCCCCTTCTTTTGGAAACTTTCTGTTGTATGAATCTCTGTTTTTATTGATTGTTTTTTATTTCTGGGGGTTCCAGTTTGCTTTCGCAAACTGTCGCTATGTCCGCCCTTCGCTAAGCGCTCACCGTCCTCACTTCGTTGCGGTCGGCTGCTCCGCAGGGGCTCCCATCGCTAACCCGTTTTTAAGACAATTTTTGGCGGGAAATTTGAATAAAATCTTTTTAAAGCAGGTCTCATCTATTACTTAGAATCAGCAATATCTAAATTTCCAAATCCCATTGGAATAACATATTGAGTTCTAAAAGAATCCTTAAACTGTCTTTGTGTCATTTCCCTTTTTAAACCATTTTCATAACGAATTATTTTCCAAACAGAATTTTCCAAGATTGGAAGATAAAAAACATGTCCTGTTTTGATTGAACATTGTTTATAACATTCTTCAAGGGCAAGCAATTTAAGAATTCTTCGTAAGCAAAAGAAACTTACTCAATTTGAATTAGCTGAAAAAGCAAATCTTTCAGAAAGCGCAATTAAAAGTTTGGAATTAGCTATTTCCTACCCAGAAGAAAAAACTCTCTCTCAAATAACAGAAGCCCTGGAAGTAGATGTTGTAAAACTATTTATGCCAATCGGAGATTCTTTTAAAACAAATAAGTCAAACACAATACAATTAAAATCAGCAATTGCTGACAACGTCAGAGACTATATAAACGAAATACTAAAAGATTTTATTTAGAATCTATTTTATCTTTTTCTAAATCAAGATAATTCTCCGCAGAAATTACAGAATGGCCAAGCTCCTTTTCTGTTTCTTTTCTAGCGACACCTGCAACTTTTCCGCCTCTGCGTGCAACAGACTTGTTTTTATCAAAGGTGTCTGGTTTTTCCTGCTGGCTTATTTCTGTTGTTACGCGTTCACCAAGCATTGTGAAAATCAGTTCAAGGTCTGTCATATGATCGCGAAGATTTTGATTCTTTTTAGTAAGACCTTTTAACTCTTTGTATTTGCTTGGTGTAAGTCCAAAAGTTGCTTTTGAGATTTCTGCTGTAAGAATGGCATAGTCACTTTCTTTTGTAATTCCGCGTTCTTTCCATTCATCAGTAAGATTCTGGCGGATTGCCATTCCTCTAAGACGCTTGTCTATCCAGTCCTTTGGATAACCTTTTTTCTCATAAAGCTCCTTCATTCGCTCCTGCGCAAGTTCAGGGTTTTCTATTTCAAGAATACGCTCATAACCAACCTGTGCGAGCCATTGTTTGAAAGGTTCTGCTTTTGGAGATGGGATTGCCTGAATTATTCGTAAGAGGGCTTTTACATTTGCGGCATCAGTTTCACGCATTTTTCCATCAGGAGCCTGCATTTTCAACTGTCGACAAATTGTCGACAGTTCAATTCCATCTTCGGAATGTACACGTTTTTTCATCTTAAACCAATAATCACGGGGATTTACACTTTCTGATAAAACTGCAACCACATCAACAACAGAAAAATACCACTGTTGCTCTTCTTCATTCCAAATTGAACGGATCTTTCTTTCTTCAAATAACTTAATCTGTGTTCTCTCAGACATATTCGTCTCCCCCTTTCATCTATTTAATTAATTATTTTTATTTCACAATTATAACATACAGACAGTGCCAATGAACGACACTATTATATCATCAAGATATAGTTTTTCATACTTTTAATTTTCTCTTTACTTCGCTCCTATTCCATTTCACAAATATCATTTATACTGTAAAAGAGGTGGTTTTCATGTCGCAAACTGCAATCTTTGAATTAATCGGCTACATCGGTTCTGCTCTTGTAATTGTTTCTATGCTTATGACTTCGGTCGTAAAGCTCAGGGTAATCAACATGATTGGAAGTTTGATTTTCTGCACTTATGCTTTGTGCATTCATTCTTACCCTACTGCCGCCATGCAGGTTGCTTTGATTATCATTAATATTGTGAACCTTCGCAAGCTGCTTAATACAAAAAATGAATATTCAGTTGTTAAACAAAACGGTGACCAGACCTTTTCAAATTACTTTATAGCCTGTAATAATGATGACATAAAAAAGATTTTTCCAGAGTTTGAACAGATAAAACCCCAAGATACAGTTTATCTTGTTTGCTGCCACTCTGACTGCGCGGGAATCTTAGTTGGTACACCAGCGACAGATAATTCACTTAATGTAACTCTTGATTATACAACGCCGACCTATAGAGATACTTCGGTTGGAAAATTTTTATATAACAAGCTCAAAGAAGATAACATAGAAAAATTGACGGCAAGGACTAGTATTGAACTTCACAAAAAATATCTTCTAAAAATAGGCTTTGTAAAAAATGAGAACGGCTTTGAAAAACAACTTTAAATAATCAGTTTGGAGATGAGCGGACTTGAACCGCCTACACATAGATTGCGAACCTATTGCTCTACCAGATGAGCTACATCCCCATAAATTTATATTATTACAATACGTCGCCGATTTTTTTATTGTAAATACTGTATAACGGCGGAACAGAAGAAATGCTTTCTTCGCCTTCGAGAGATGGCAATTCTTTTCCTGCAAAGCTGAATTTTTTACCCTGGACGCGCAGTTCATTTGCAGCCTGACTTAAAATCTGTTTTGTAACAAGAATCGGGCGTTGGTACAGCTTTGTTGCGGCTTCTGTTTTGATTGCAATATCAATATCATCAGAAAGAGAAATTTCGGTCATTCGTTCTTTGTCTCCGCCAGTGCCTATTACAACGTTTCCGTAATGAATACCAATTCCAATTTTTATAGATGGCATATTTCGTTCTTCAAATTCCTTACGAAGCGAAATCATTTCTTCCTGCATTGCAACAGCGCAGTTTAAAGCAGACTCTGCACTTTCGGGGAAAATTGCAATAATTCCGTCGCCAAGATATTTTTCTATAATTCCGTTGTATTTACGGATAAGTGGTGCAATTCTCTTAAGGTAAGAATTGAGCATATCAAAAACCTGGATTGGTGTAAGTCGTTCCGAAGTCGAAGTAAAGTTTCTTATATCTGCAGAGAGGATTCCCATTTTTGCTACACGATATTCACCGAGCGAAACCTCTGTTATGTCCTTTTTACTAAGCAGCTCAAGGAACTCTTTTGGTACAAAGCGATAGTATGCGATGTTAGTTTCTACTAATTGATTGTTAAGTTCAACTACCTTGAGATAATTTTTATCCTGAATATAGGCAAGTACAATAATCTGGAAGAAGGCATAAACAACAAAAGAAAGCCCCAGAAGCTTAACGCGTCCCAGAATATAAGTATGATGAATTATAAGAATATCGTTAGTTGTACCTAACGCTATGATTATAAGTGAAACAATTGCCATTATACTTATGAAATCTTTATCCTTAAGAATACGAATAAAGAAAAGCACAACATCGATTCCAATTATTGTAAAGGTATATGCCTGCATAAAAGGAACAAGTCTGTTTGCAAATTGTATTGGCAGCGCAAAATCAAGTACTAAAAATATAAGACTTGGAGCAGCAAGTAATTTTGCCGGAATATGATTAAAAATTTTTTTATTCAATGAATCAAAATACAGCGTTTGTGAAGAAGGAATGATGAACAAAGCCATATATTCAAGTCGCAGAATAACAGGGAAAGGAATGTTTACAAAGGTTGCCTTAAGCAGTGGGAAAACTGCGGTAACAAGTCTTGAAAAAATTCCAAAAATAAGCAGGGCAAGATAAAAGCTTGTAATATCTTTTTTCTGCAGACTAAGAAGAAGACAGTAAAGAATCATTAAAAATAAAAGGCCTGCAAAAATACTGTAAAAGCTAAGCGAACGTCTAAAGTTTTTTGTATATGTTGTATTTTCGCTAAGATTGAATTTTCCTCTGAATCCACCCTTACGATAAAAATTATTCGAAATATAAATTGTAAGAGTTACACAGCCGTTTGAGTCTGAAGTAAAAACTGCTTTATCACAATACTGTTCACTCTTTGTGTTTTCCCAATTTTCGGATGGCTCTCCGCATTGATAAATTAATTTAGAATCTGCATAAATGGTGCAGGCTGTATAAAAAACTTCAAAAACCGGAAAAGCATATTCTGTATCTGGTTTTAAGTTTGTAAGCGTAAGTCTGTACGTTCCTGAACCATAACCTTTTTTTGCAACTTTCTTTGCCTGTTCCTGTAAATCATATTTATTCCATTCGCAGGGAACGGTTACTCTTAAGTCTGGTTTTGTCGTTGTATCAGACGGCGCAATAAATTTTCCCCAGTAAAAATCCCAATCGGTTTCTATAGTAACAGAGCCTTGTGCAAGCTCATCTTGATCAACGATTTTATAAGAAGCATTCTGCGCAAACAAATTTACAGAATTAAAAATCATGAGTAAGGCAAAACTAACAGCAATTAAAAAACGTTTCATATTTCTTTTACCTCATAAATCTTAAGGGCCATTTCTTTTCCCTTTACATGAACATCTTCAAGTCGTTCAAGACCAAAACCTGCAACTGTATTCTGCGAGCTATTTTCCTCGAGCTTTTGAACAAGCGCCTGCGAAACAATGATAGGCTTTCCTAATTTTTCGCAGACAGATTCAAGACGCGAAGCTGTATTTACTGTATCAGAAATAACTGTATCATCAAGGCGGTTTTCTTCGCCGATTGTTCCTATAATCATCTTTCCAAAGTGAATGCCCATCCAGGCTTCTATCTTGTGATTTCTTGTTGCTAAAGTATTGTTATATTCTTCTACGCATTCCTTTATCTGGAGAGCAGCCTTAATGGCATCAAGCTCGGACCTAGGGAAAAGAGCCATAAATCCACCGCTTAAGAATTTGCTTACAAAACCTTTGTTCTTCTTAATGATTGGAGAAACACGTTTCAGGTATTCATCAAAAATATGAAAATGTTCTTCGAGTGTACCATGATTAACAGGACAATGTATTTTTACTTTTGAAAACATAATGCACATTTCGATGTTCGAATAATCACCAAGCTGAGTCTTTATGATTGATTCTTTATTTAACAGCTTAAGGAATTCGCGAGGAACAAAACGCAGATATGCTTCGTTCAGATGCTGCAGCTTTGTACTTGTCTGGACTGTTTCCAGATAAATATTATTCTGGATTTTTACAAACATAAAAATCTGCAGCAAAACAAAAACTACAAGAAAGAACGGAAGCAGCGAAATTGTAAATCCTCTGGCACCATTTGAAATCAAAACATCAATAATTGCACCTATGATTACGAACAGATAACTCAAAGCATTAAAAAGCGCATATCGTTTTTTTGTAATAAGATTATAAATGCTCAATCCAATTACATATGCGCAGACAACAATCATTGCACCTTGAAGCACTCTGACCATTCTGTTGGTGTAGTATGCCGGAACACAAATATTTATAAGACCAATAACAAGTTCCATTATAATTAATGTGTATTTAACCGGACGCATTTTTTTCGAAGGATTAATGGCATCAAGCATTTGCGTAACACAAACAGGAACAATCCACATTGAACAATATTCAATCTTGTATTTTATTTCTGCTGGCAGATTTGGAATCAAAATCGAAAGCAGACTTAAACCGTTTGTAGAAATTCTCAAAGCAAGTGCAATAGAAGTTATTCCAAGATAAAAATATTCTTTACGCTCGTGATTAATAATAAACTGGGAAAGGCACAACAGACCTATAAATAGCAAGGCACCACAAATAATTGAATACAAAGTAATATAAGAATTATTCGAAAAGCTTTGAGCCGGTCCAAAAAAGACAGTATCATGCAAGCCCGATTTTCTATAAAAATAATTTGAAATAAAAATTATTATTTCTGCATTGCCGTTACTGTCCGGATAAAACTCAAAAGAAAGCGGCTGAATAAAAGAATGTGAACCTTTGGAAGGCTCAGACTTTAAAAGCTCAAAAGGGTCTCCAAGCTGAGCAACAATCTGCCTGTTTACATATACAGCACAGGAAGTTTTTGGAGAATCCTTTTGAAGGATTTCATATTTTGTAGAAGCGTCCAGCCCCGTAACAACAGTTCTATAACAGCCAAAATCTTTTTTATCCGGTCGCTCAAGGTTAGCTTCTTCTAACAAGTGATTCCAATATCCCACAGATACATTTTCAAAATCTGCAGATTTGTTAGCATCCACTAACTCAAAAACCTGTTCAGGACTTTTATGAACATAGAGCTGCCAGTGCTCCAACTGCTGCAAGGCTTCTGTGGCAAAAATTGAAATTGAATTGAAAAGAATAAATAGTGCTACAATTACAAACTTTTTAGCTTTCAAAGGGGCTCCAATACTGTTTCGATTTTCTTTCTATATTATTATAACACTTTTTTGATATTTCTGTTACAAGAAAAAGATGAGAATTTATAATTATCTGGCGCATCCCGGCACGTCAAGTCGTGTCGGGTCGGGTGTTCCGTGGCTCACTAACGTTCGGCGTCCTCACTTCGTTGCGGTCGCTGGCTATCGCCACCACTCCATACCCTTGCGCTTAACAATCTACAATAAAAATGTTTCTATCATACGCTCTACATCTTTTGTGTTTAGCGGGATTTCTGCAGTTTCCATTGTAAGAATCAGATTTTTGCCCGGGATAATTCCTTTTTTGGCGTACTCATTTAGTCGGGCAATCATGTTAGTTGTATATTCCGGATCATCCATTCTACCACAATGTTCCCAGTAAAACTCCTGACGAGTTCTTGAATTAAGACAAAGAAAATCAGCATAGAATGTCTGCCCTCGCCTTATTTGTATAGGGTATTCATAATGATATGGAATATTATGTGTCTTGAGCAGATTTGCAATAATAACCTCTGATTTTGAGCGAACATTTTCGCCTTTCATTGTTTCAAGGTTTCCTTCGGGAGCTTCTGGTTTGTGTTCATATTCCTGATGCTGCCACTGTTGTGCATATTCTTCGGGGCTCAAAACAAATGGTTTTACCAGGATCCTGCGCGCCAACGGGAGCTTTGAAAAACATTTATAAATGCTCTCCGGGTTGTATTTTTTTATAACAGACTCTGTTACCTTAAGATTTTTCTTTAGACAAACAAGAAGCTTTTCCAAATAATCGCGCTGGGCAAGCTTTTGCGCTGTCTTCAGATTCTTTTTTTGAATATACACACGATTTTTCTGCCCCTCTACTTTGAAATATTGAATTGACTTGTGACTTTTAGAGAGCCGCAGAGTGCCTGTGGGTGCATTTTTTAATTCCTGTTCCACCCGAGCTATGATTTCTGAAAGTTCCGAATATTTTTGCCTGGCATTTTGTAATAACAGCATATTTTTCCTCCTGAAATTTTCTTGTTACGTGCATTTTTGACAATTTATCCTTTTTGCACGTAAGAGTATCTGTCTATACTTCCTTTCCGCGAACTTTTTACGTGCAGATTTTTTGAAAATCCTATTTTGCACGTAACCCCAATTGAAACATAATTCTATTTACGTGCAATTTTGCGATTTTGTCTTTTTTGCACTTAATTTCTGTTCGGCAGACACTTTTTCCAAAACGTTTTTTGTCTAATTTACGTGCTATTTTGCTCCGTTTGCAATTTTGCACGTATTTCCATCCTCTCACTTCCTTTCCAAAGTCATTTTTTACGTGCAAAAGCCCTACAATCCCCTTTTTGCACGTAAACCAACCCAGCGTATAATTCTCTTTACGTGCAACTCTGCCATTTTTTCCTTTTTGCACGTAGCCTCACACACCTCCACCCCCCTGGAAGACAACGTTTTACGTGCAAATCACACAAGACTCAATTTAGCACGTAACCCCTCGCCATCCAGCAGGGTCTTAAAACTCTTTATCTTATATAATGGGTAAAAAAAGGGACTTATTACAAAAATTTTGGAAAAAAGTGAAAAGTATAAAAAAACGCCTCAAATGGAGCGGCTTTTTAAGGATTTTTCAGTAAAAATCAGAGTTGCGTTAAAGAAAAATAATGCTGTTACAAGTATAAACTTTTTTACTTACAGAAGTTGCTCCAAGAGAAAATATTTTTATGTTACAAAAGTACCCTATTATTGCTGTTTTTCAACTGTAACTGTAAACGAAAAATCTTCAATTGTTATAGGTTTATCAAACTCATCAGGGTTGTAGCACAAGTTAAAGCAGATGTTATCAATATCTGTAGTTGCTGGAGCCTCTTGAATTTCAATTTCAAACGAATCTGTAAACTGTTTATTAGTGCTTGTTATTGTATGCCAGTCTTGGCCAAGAACTTTCCAGCCATCTGCGGCTTCACTATTGTCTGCAATTCGTAAACCCCAGAAGAAATTAAGATCCTCTGAAGCTTTTCCATAAAAACTGACTCTAACGGTGTCTCCCTTTTCAGGCAAATCCATATCCGCAACAAAAACTTTTACAGGTAAAGTAAATTCATGATTATAATTTCCATTTTCTGGATCATATAAATTCTTATTGCATTTTAATCCCCAGTTTACCCAATATTCATGATTGCCTGAATTGTCATTTGCAGCAATTGATTTAATCGGGTTTCCATTAAGACTCTGATTATCATACCAGCCGTTAAACTTTTGATAATACAAATTCGAAGGAACGCCTGTAAAGAAATCCCAATTTCCTGTAGTAAGTAAATCATACTTCTGTCCCTTTGGATAATAATCTTTGAATGTATAATTTGTCCAATGATAAGTTACTTCCTCAAGCTCCAATACACGATAATAAAAGTTTTCTATAGGCGGATTTTGTGGATGCTCAACTCCATCAATTTTATCTTTTGTGCAGTTTACATTTATGACATTTTCATTATCAATAAAGTAGTCGTACCAGAATTCCATCGGCTGAGCCATATCAGTAAAGGTTGTGCCATCAGCGCTTTCTTTTGTCAATTTTTGATAAAGAACACTTTTACCATTTTTTTCAATAACCTGATATGCACCTTTGTAATAATTTGTTGAGCCGGTTTCTTCCCATTTAGATTCCATTGTGCCGTCAGCATTAAAAGTCCAGGTTTCTTCCCAGTCAGCATCTGGAGTTCCGCGTTTATTGAATTTCCATTTACCAGCAAGATTTTGTTTTGTTCCATTTTTTACTTTTGAAAAATCATTTATCCATGGAGGGTCAAATTCAAATACACCGTAGCCCATAGCAGAAAAATCACGACGGAAACGATTAAAAATAAATCTGTCTTCTGTCAAAGAGTCTATTGCAAAATACATTTTTACATCTGTATCTTCCCAGGTATCGCCTTTATTGTCTTTGTATTTTGTCAGATTTAATAAAAGTGTTTTCCCATATTTTTTATCTTGTATGATTGAATAAGTTCCTTTATCGTATTCTACTTCTTTTGGGGATTCATGAATAATATCAATCATTCCGTCTTCATAAAAAGTTACTAAATCCTTTACGAACAAATCCTGATTATATCCATAATTCCAGAACCAGGTGCCTATAATAAAATCTTTTTCATCTGGCTGAGGTTTCGGATCTGGCTGTTCCTTTGTTTGATCTGCACAAGAAACACAAGCAAGAAGAATTGCAGATACACAAACTAGTTTAACAAGTTTATAAAAATTCTTTTTCATAAAAAAAATCCTCTCTTACCATTAAGATAAATGGAAAGAAAGGATTTTGCAAGTCATGGGGCCGGGCCCTTCGACAGGCTCAGGGACCCCAATACTATGAATTAAATTCGCTAACCAGCTGACTTACTGTAGATTTAGCATCACCGTAAATCATAACTGTGTTGTCGTTTGTAAAGAGAGGGTTTTCTACGCCAGAGAATCCGGTACCCTTTCCACGCTTGAGAACGAAAACAGTTTTTGCTTCGTGAGCATTTACAATTGGCATACCATAAAGTGGTGAGCTCTGATCGTGAATAGCATCAGGGTTTACAACGTCGTTTGCACCAATAATGATTGCAACATCAACATTGCTCATCTGTGGATTCATTTCATCGCTTGTCTTGAGCTGTTCATAAGGAACATTTGCTTCAGCAAGAAGAACGTTCATATGACCAGGCATACGACCAGCAACAGGGTGAATTGCAAAGTTTACTTCGGCACCATTTGCTTCGAGCTTGTCGCAAAGTTCCTTTACAGCGTGCTGAGCCTGAGCAACAGCCATACCGTATCCAGGAACAATTACAACGTTCTTTGCAGCTTCAAGGATTACATAAGCATCTTCTACAGAAATTGCCTTTGGTTCCTTTGCAGGACCATTTGCACCAGCCTTCTTCTTTGAACCACCAAAGCTCTTGAAAAGAAGGTTAGAGAACTTGCGGTTCATAGCCTTACACATGATGAGTGTGAGGATAAGACCAGAAGCTCCAACGAGACATCCAGAAACTACAAGTACTGTATTGTTGATTGCAAATCCGGCGAATGCAGCAGCAAGACCAGACAAAGCGTTCAAGAAAGAAATGATAACCGGCATATCGCCACCACCAATTGGAATTACCATTGTAAATCCAAGAATAAGGAAGGCAGCAGTAGCAGCTACAATACCAATGAATTCGATGTTAGCAAGACCAAATGGATTATCGGCTGTGAAGAATGAGTAAGCAATAATTGCTACCAAACCAATAATACAGATGATTGCGTTGATTGCGTTTTTACCAGGAATTGCAACGTTCTTTTTGAAAGCCTTTCCGCTGAGCTTACCCCAGGCAACAACAGAACCAGTGAATGCAACAGCACCAATGGCAATTGTAAGACCAAGAGAAACAGCAGTAAAGTAGTCGCCCTTAGGCTGGCAAACATACTGAGCAATTGCAACGAGCAAAGAAGACAAACCACCAAAGCCGTTGAACAAAGCAACAAGCTGAGGCATTCCTGTCATTTCAACTTTCTTAGACCAGATGATTCCGATTACAGAACCAATTACAATTGCAGCTGCAATGAACAAATATCCGTTTTCAAGAGGGTTAGAGCTCCATGAACCAATTACCTGCTTTTCGCAAAGAACTGTAACACAGGCAATGAGCATACCGATTGAAGAATAAAGGTTTCCCTTGCGGGCTGTATCTGTTTTTCCAAGCAGCTTAATACCGCGGATAAAGAAGATACAAGAAACCATGTATAAGATTTTAATGATTGAATCAGACATTCCCGCGCTCCTTATTTGGCCTTGTTAGCATCTTTTTTCTTGAACATACCAAGCATTCTGTCTGTTACAAGGTAACCACCAACTACGTTGATTGTAGCAAATACAATTGCAAGGAAGCCAAGTACAAGTCCAACCTTTCCGCCAACACCAACAGCAGTAACAGTGATGGCACCAACAACTGTAATACCAGAAATTGCGTTTGTTCCAGACATAAGTGGTGTGTGAAGCTGTGAAGGAACTTTTGAAATAAGCTCAACACCAAGGAAAGCCGCAATAACAAATACGAAAATAAGCATTATATCCATAATAAAACTCCTAGCTAAATAGTCATGTCCTATGTCATTGTCGGGCTTGACCCGACAATCTCTTCATAAGAAAGATTCCCGTGTCAAGCACGGGAATGACACCCGGTCATTCTTTACTTAGCCTCTTTAAATCTCTCCTGTATAATCTGGCCGCCCTGTGTGAGCAGACAGCCCTTCATGATATCATCTTCCATGCGAACTTCGAATTCTTTAGATTCTTTGTTATAGAAGTGAGTAAGGAAAGCAGTAATGTTTCCGCTGAACATCTTTGAAGCATCAAACGGAACCTGGCGCTCAAGAAGGTCACCACTCATAATTGTTACGCCGTTTTCTGTAACAACGTTTTCAAAAAGCTTAGAGCCTTCAACGTTACCACCAGTTGAAACAGCCATATCAACTACGATAGAACCTGGCATCATGCGGTCCAAAACATTCTTTTCGATAAGGCGTGGAGCCTTGCGTCCAAATACCTTAGCAGTAGTAATAACGATATTAGAGCGTTCGCAAACCTTAGCCTGAGCTTCCTTCTGCTTAGCAATCTGTTCAGGAGTAAGTTCCTTAGCATAACCCTGAGCAGTCTGTCCCATTTCACCAAGGTCAATCTTAACAAAGCTTGCACCAAGCGACTTAACCTGCTCTTCTACAACAGGACGTGTATCAAAAGCGTCTACGCGGGCACCAAGACGTTTTGCAGTAGCAATAGCCTGAAGACCAGCAACACCAACACCAATAATGAAAACACGTGCAGGATTAATAGTTCCGGCAGGAGTAACCATCATAGGAAGGATTTTTGGAAGCTTGGCAGCTGCATTAACAACAGCAACATAACCAGCAAGAGAAGTCTGTGACGACTGAACGTCCATCTTCTGAGCAATAGTAGAACGCGGAATCATTTCAAGAGAAACCGCCTGCAGTCCGTTAGAAGCAAATTCGTTGAGCAAATCCTTTTCGTTAAAAGGGTCCATATAAGAAATATGGAAGGTATCTTTTTTCATACCCTTAGTGCTCTTAGGCTTCATGATGCGGACAATGATCTCGCTCGAATCATAACCATCTTCTTCTTTAGAAATAATTTTAGCACCGGCAGCAGTGTAAGCATCATCAGCAAAACCACTTTTAAGACCAGCACCACTTACAACCTGGAACTCAAATCCCATAGCCGCAAGCTTTTTAATGTCGTCCGGAATCAGGGCAACACGGGTTTCAAGAGGATCCATCTCTTTACAGACAAGTACTTTCTTCATGTCAAACCACCTGAATTGTGTTAATCAAGAAACGCCACTCCCATCGTTTCTCATAATAGT
>JAGCTZ010000034.1 GCA_017963165.1 Treponema sp. | reverse complement strand
TACCATAAATATATGTTAATGCGGTATCAACATGTTTATTTGGGATATCAACTCCCACAATTCGAGCCATCTGTTTCTCCTTAAGCCTTAGCCCTGTCTCTGCTTATGTTTTGGGTTTGTACAAATGATACGGATAATACCATTTCTTTTTATAACCTTACATTTATCACAGATAGGTTTTACACTGGTTCGTACTTTCATAAAAAGCCCCCATGAGAATATTTACCGAATTTTTAGCACCTCGCAATGAGAGACAATTCGGTAGAAGATAATATATCACATATTCCCATTTCTTTTCTACTACTAATTCGCGAAATTTTATAAACTTCGTGATCTGATTTTGCCCTTCTTTGTAAGTCCTTCATGATGATGCATTTTAAGGAGAGCTTCAACTTGACTCATTGTATCAAGATCTACACCAACCAAAATGATTAATGAAGTTCCACCCATAAGCCTTGCGATTTCTGAAGGGAATCCAGCAAAACTGATAAGAATTGTTGGAACTACAGCAATCAAAGCCAGGAACAATGAACCAGGTAATATAAGTCTATTTAATATTTTTGTAAGATATTCTTCTGTCTTATCTGTACGTACACCCGGAATGGAGCCGCCGTTTTCACGGATGTTCTTTGCAATTTCTGTAGGGTTCAGGGTTACCTGTGTGTAGAAGTAAGCAAAGAAGATAATAAGAATAATCTTCAAAACTGTATACCAAATACCGTCTGGTAACAAAATGTTACTAAGTTTTACCAACCATGGTTTAGCTTCAGCACCTTTTGCAAATGTCTGAATAAGTGTTAAAGGCAAACCTAAAAGAGCGTCGGCAAAAATAAGAGGTATTACGCTTGAAGGGTTGATTTTAAATGGAATGTAAGTAGACTGACCACCGTACATTTTTCTTCCAACAACACGTTTAGCATAATGAACAGGAATCTTTCTCTGTCCTGATTCTTCAAAAATAACTAAAACGATAAGAGCAAGAAGAGCAATGAATACGATAACTACAGCAATCAAAGAAGGATCTCCGTTTCCTGCTGAAACCTTCTGATAGAGTCCAGAAAGTGCAGATGGGAAGCGGGCAACGATACCTGCAAAGATCATTACTGAAATACCATTTCCAATACCACGAGCTGTAATCTGATCTCCAAACCAGATTGTAATCATAGAACCAGTTGTTACAGTAAGAATGAACAAAGTCTTGAATAAATATCTGTTACTGATCAACTGACAATTTGGAATCTGATCTGCAAAAACTGTCATTCCCAAGGCCTGAACGATACAAACAAAGATTGTTCCGATACGAATATAAGAAGCAATCTTTCTCTGTCCGCCGTCTTCCTGGGAAATGCGTTTAAGAGAAGGGAAGATGATCACAGCAAGCTGCATGATAATCTGCATAGAGATGTAAGGCATTACACCCAACATAAAGATAGAAAAATGAGAGAAAGCTCCACCTACAAAGAAGTCCATATAACTTGCAAAAGAGTTGTTTCTAGCATTCATTTGTTCTTGAAAGTACTGGAATACTGCGTTTGCATCGATTCCAGGAACTGTAAGAACACAACCGATTCTGTACACTGCAACAATCATGAGTGTAAAGAAGAGGCGTTCTCTAAGTTCTTTTACTTTAAACATGTTTACAATTGCACCTGCCATGGTCTACACCGCCCTATTTTTTACCTTCAGCTGTTTTTACTTCGATAAGCTTTACCGAACCACCTGCTTTTTCAATTTTCTTCTGAGCAGAAGCGGAAATCTTATCAACAACAACGTTGAGTTTCTTTTTAAGATCACCATCACCAAGAATCTTTACCAATGTAGTAGATTTTGCTGTGATAAATCCTTTAGCAATAAGAGCTGGCTTATCTACAGTTTCACCGTCATTGAATTTTGCTTCAAGCTGATTAAGATTGATGCAAACATATTCTTTCTTGAAAGGATAGTTTGAAAAACCTTTGTGTGCGATACGTCTGTAAAGAGGCATCTGTCCACCTTCAAAACCTACGTAAGGACCAGCCTTACCAGATCTTGACTGCTGACCTTTGTTACCTTTACCTGCTGTTGTACCAAGTCCAGAAGATGAACCACGTCCAACGCGTTTAGGCTGTTTGTTAGCACCCTGAGGAGCGCTAAGAATTGGATTATATTCTGCCATTTTAGATCTCCTCAACTTTAACTAAATGAGATACAGCAGCTACCATACCAAGAACAGCTTCGTTAGCAGGAAGAACGTTTGAAGAATTAATCTTCTTAAGTCCAAGACTGCGAACAGTTGCAACCTTAGCTGGTTTCTGACCAATTATACTTCTAATTAATGTAACTTTAACCTGTTTTGCTTTAGCCATACATTAACCCCACAACTCATCAAGAGTTTTACCTCTGTTTGCAGCAACCTTCTTAGCATCCATCAATTTAGTGATAGCGTCGAATGTAGCGCGAACAACATTTACAGCAGAGCTTGATCCCAAAGATTTAGACTGAATGTCTGTTGCACCTGCAGCTTCCATGATGGCACGAACTGTACCACCGGCGATGATTCCAGTACCGGAACAAGCTGGCTTGAGCAATACTTCAGAGCTCTTATATTTTCCAATGATTTCATGTGGTAATGTACCATTCTTCATAGGAACGTTGATAAGGTTTCTCTTTGCTTTATCAATACTCTTTTTAATAGCTTCAGATACGTCATTAGCTTTACCAAGACCGTATCCTACGCGTCCTTTCTGATCACCAACAACAGTAAGAGCAGCAAAAGCCATACGACGTCCACCCTTTACAGTTTTACTTGTTCTGTTGAGTGTAACGAGCTTTTCTACAAACTCTTTCTCTTTTGGTTCTTTATCAAAGTTTTTCTGATGTTCCATAATTTCTCCTAGAATTCGATACCGGCTTTACGGGCACCATCAGCGAAAGCTTTTACTACACCATGGTATAAGTAACCATTTCTGTCGAATACAACCTTAGAGATTTTCTTATCCTTAAGGCGTGCTCCTAAAGCTTCACCAAGTTTTGCAGCACCTTCTGTATTAGGTTTTACGCTTGCAAATTCTTTTTCCATTGTTGAAATAGAAGCTAAAGTCTTTCCTTCATCGTCATTAATAACCTGAACAGAAATATTTTTATTACTGCGTGTGATAGACATTCTAGGTCTTTCTGCAGTTCCATAAATTGACTTACGGATATGAATCTTTCTGTGCAAGCGTTTTCTGTTTTTATCGTTCATTTTCTTAAACATATAGCTTCACCTTATTTAACACCAGTCTTACCAACCTTGCGGCGGATAACTTCATTATCATAACGAATACCCTTTCCTTTGTATGGTTCAGGTTTTCGTAATTTACGAATCTGAGAACTAAATTCACCAACTAACTGCTTATTAATACCAGAAATTGTGAGTTTTCCATCTGGAGTTGCTGTTACTGTAAGTCCTTCTGGAATAATAGCAATAAAGTCACTTGAATAACCAAGGTTCATTACGAGTTCTTTACCTTTAACTTCTGCACGATAACCTACACCAGTGATTACGAGAGTCTTAGAGAATCCTTCTGTAACACCTTTAACCATGTTAGCAATAAGGCTTCTGTAAAGCCCGTGGTAAGCATTAGTCTGTTTAGCATCGTTCTTTGTTGAAAGGAGAACTTCAGTTCCCTCTACTTTAATGTCGATTTCATCGTGATATTTCTGTGTAAGTTCACCTTTTGGTCCCTTTACAGAAATTACACCGTTTGCAACATTAATTGTTACACCTGCTGGAATAGCAACAGGAAGTTTACCTACTTTAGACATACCTTCCCCCCTATTACCAGATTGTGCAAACTAATTCGCCACCAACCATTTTTTCAGTTGCTTTCTTACCAGTTGTAACACCAGAAGAAGTTGAAACAATGACTGTACCATAACCGTTATAAACGCGTGGCAAATCTTTGTAGCCAGAATAAACACGGCGACCTGGTGTAGAAATTTTCTTAACACCGTGGATTACCGGATTATTATCATCATCATATTTCAAGAAAATACGAAGTGTGTTCTTTCCATCTTCCTGAACCTTTTTAAAGTTTTTAATGTATCCTTCTGTTTTTAAAATCTTAACGATTTCCAACTTTAATTTTGATGAAGGAACATCTACTTTTTCGTGGCGGGCCATAGCCGCATTACGAACCTTTGTAAGCATATCTGCTACTGGATCTGATGCACTCATTTCTATCTCCTACCAACTTGATTTTGTTATGCCAGGAAGCTGGCCTTCACTTGCTAATTTACGGAAGCAAAGACGACACATCTTAAACTTACGTAGATATCCATGTGGACGTCCGCAGATCTGACAGCGATTGTATTCACGTGTCGGATATTTCTGTTTGCGGGCCTGTTTAATAATCATTGATTTTTTTGCCATACTTCACCTACTTACGGAAAGGCATGTTGAACTTTGTAAGAAGTGCTTTAGATTCTGCATCTGTTGGAGCACTTGTTACGAATGTGATATTCATACCAGCAATTTTAACAACTTTGTCAAAATCAATTTCTGGGAAAATCAACTGTTCAGTAATACCAACTGAGAAATTTCCGTGACCATCAAAACCAGTTGCTTTGATTCCGCGGAAATCCTTAATACGTGGGAAAGCAACATTGATGAGACGATCAAGGAATTCATACATAATGTCTCCGCGCAATGTTACCATTGCACCCACTTCATTGCCCTCACGTAACTTAAAGTTAGCAATACTCTTTTTAGCCTTTGTTTTTACAGCTTTCTGACCTGTAATCTGAGTTAAGTCAGCTACTGCGGCATCAAGGAGTTTCTTATTTGTGAGAGCTTCACCAACACCCATACTTACTACAATCTTTTTAATTGCAGGAATCTGCATTACAGATTTGTAGTTAAACTCTTTCATAAGAGCAGGGGCGATTTCGTCTTTATAGACTTTCTTAAGCCGAGGTACGTAATTTGCCATTACAATGCATCTCCACATTTACGGCAGACGCGAACTTTTTTGTCGCCGTCGATTTTATAACCAATTCTTGTAGGACCGCACTTTTTACATACGATTGCTACATTTGAAATATTAAGAGGAGCTTCGATCTCAGCGATACCGCCCTGATCCTGCTGACTCTTTTTTCTCATTGCTTTTTTAACAATGTTTACACCAGATACTATTACTGCATCTTTTTTAGGGATTACGCGAACAACTGTTCCACGCTTTCCTTTATCTTTTCCAGCAAGTACCTGTACTGTGTCATCTTTACGGATTTTTGTCTTTGTTAACATTTCTTTCTCCTTAAAGAACCTCTGGAGCCAAAGATATGATCTTCATAAAGTCCATATCACGGAGCTCACGAGCTACAGGTCCAAAAATACGTTTTCCTTTTGGATTCTTGCTGTCGTCAACAAGAACACAAGCGTTGTCATCAAAACGGATATAAGTTCCATCTGGACGACGGTATTCTTTAGCCTGACGTACGATAACAGCCTTTTCAATAGCACCTTTTTTAATAGTAGAAGTAGGGATTGCATCCTTTACTGCTACAACCACGATATCACCGATACCTGCGTATCTGCGATGTGAACCACCGATAACTTTAATACACTGAACAAGTTTTGCTCCGGAGTTATCAGCAACTGTCATACAAGATTGCATCTGAATCATAATTCTACAACTCCTTAAAAATTATTTAGCGCGTTCGATGATTTCAGCAAGACGCCAGCATTTATTTTTGCTTAATGGTCTGCATTCAACGATACGAACAGTATCACCTACATGTGCATCATTCTTTTCATCATGAGCCATGTACTTCTTTGTTCTAGTTACATATTTCTTGTAAAGACGGTCCATTTTTTTAGTTGTGATTTCTACAACAACTGTCTTGTCCATCTTTTCTGATGTTACAAGTCCTACAAATGAACGTTTAGCATTCTTTACAGTCTGAGCAGCTTTGTTTTCCACAGTTCAGCTCCTACTTATTCTCGCCAGCTTTTTCTTTCTGGCTAATGAACGTATTCAAGCGTGCGATTTCGCGGCGCATTGTACGTTTCTGCATTGGGTTATCTACATGTGAAACTACCATCTTAAAACGGAGATCCATGTATTCCTTGTTAAGCTCGTCACGCTTTGCTACGAGTTCTTTATAAGACAGTTCTTTGTCATTCTTTTTCTTTGAATCAGCCATCTTATTTCCTCCTAGTCGTGTGTTGGCTTATAAGCTACTTTTGTTAAAACCGGGAGTTTATCTCCTGCAAGCTCGAGAGCCTGTTTAGCAAGGTTGATATCTACTCCACCAACTTCAAACAAAATCATTCCAGGTTTGATAACAGCTGCCCAATGATCTGGAGCACCTTTACCCTTACCCATACGAACTTCGGCTGGTTTCTTTGTAATAGGCTTGTCCGGGAAAATACGAATCCAAACATTACCTTTACGATCCAAAGTACGGTTGATAGCAACACGGGCTGCTTCAATTACTTTAGCGTCTAACCAAGTTGGTTCCAATGCAACTAATGCAATGTCTCCGAAGTCAATTTTATTATCACGTGTTGCAAAACCTTTTTCGCGACCACGCTGCACCTTACGGTGAATAACTCTTTTTGGACTTAATGGCATATACTAACTCCTTGCCTTTTTAGCAGGTTCAGCACCATCAGTCTTTTCAGCAGCCTGACGAACTGTGCGTCTTGGCTTCTTTACAAGCTGACCAGCATCTTCGTTGTGTTCAATACCATAGTTCATACCATTGTAAACCCATACTTTAATACCAATCTTTCCATATGTAGTTAATGCTGCATATGTACCATAGTCGATATCAGCACGGAGAGTATGAAGAGGTACGCGTCCTTCCTTGTGTTCTTCGGTACGAGACATATCTGCTCCACCAAGACGTCCACTAAGACGAACCTTAACACCCTGTGCACCTGCTCTCATAGCATTACTTACTGCCTGTTTCATAGCCTTGCGGAATGAACCACGACCTACAAGCTGACGACCAATGTTCTGAGCAATCAAATTAGCATTTAAGTCTGCGCGTTTGATTTCCTTGATCTTAAGCTGAACTTTCTTTGTAAGCTGCTTCTGAATGTCTGCACTAATCTTTTCGATTGATGCACCCTTCTGACCAATAATTACACCTGGGCGAGCTGTATGAATTACGATTGTAACGCGCTGAGGATGGCGTACAATTTCAATTTCAGCTATATCAGCGTTCTTGCATTCAGGAATCTCAGAAACCATTTTGCGGATTTTGAGATCTTCCAGAACTAAATCTGCATATTCACGTGGATCAGCATACCAGCGTGACTGCCATGTCTTGTTTACACCTAAGCGTAAACCAATAGGATTAACTTTCTGTCCCACTTTTTATTCCCCCGCCTTTTCGTCAACGACAACGGTAATATGGCACATACGTTTAAGCAACTGATCTGCACGGCAACGTGCGCGGAACCAGATTCTCTTTAATCTTGGACCTTCATCAATTCTGATTTCTTTAACGTAAAGCATATCTTCATCTAACTTGCTATTCTGGTTAAGAGCATTTGATGCTGCAGATTTTAAAGTTGCACTAATTAAGTCTGCTCCTTTCTGTGGCATATTAGCAAGAATTGCCATAGCTTCCGAATAGGACTTTGATTTAATTACATTAGCAACAGGGCGAACCTTTGTTGGTGATGCAATCAGGAATTTTGTAGTGGCTACATAACCTTTCTTTTCAGCCATAATATCCACCTATTATTAAGCCTTTCCGGCTGTTTTATCTGAACCACCATGGCCATGGAAAGTACGAGTTGGTGCAAATTCACCAAGCTTGTGACCAACCAGGTTTTCTGTAATGTATACAGGAATCCATGATTTACCATTATAAACAGAAATAGTATTACCAACCATTTCTGGGATGATTGTTGAGCAGCGAGAATATGTTTTAATCATTTTCTTGTCTGCTTCTTTATTCATTGTCTGAACCTTTTTGTAGAGTGATTTTTCTACAAATGGTCCTTTCTTAACAGATCTTGACACGATTATCTCCTCTGCAACTACTTCTTACGACGGCTAACAATAAACTTGTCAGAAGTCTTTCTCTTGTTACGAGTCTTGTAACCTTTACAAGGCTGACCCCAAGGAGTAACTGGGTTACGTCCTTTTCCGGCACCTTCACCACCACCAAGAGGGTGATCAACAGGGTTCATTGCCATACCACGAACAGTTGGGCGAACACCCATCCATCTTCTGTGTCCGGCTTTACCAAGCTTAACATTCATGTGTTCTTCGTTTCCTACAACACCGACTGTAGCATAGCAGCGTCCGTTGATTTTTCTCATTTCACCAGAAGGCAAACGAACGATAACATAGTCACCTTCAC
>JAGCTZ010000033.1 GCA_017963165.1 Treponema sp. | reverse complement strand
GCCTGCCCATGACTGCATTGTAGCATTTGGCTGTCCGTTAGATTTATATGTTGTGACAAGAAACATCGGTGTCGGGAGACCCATAACAAATTCTTTCCAATCAAACCCGAAGTTTTTTGAAAATTCTCCGTAGGTGCCCTTCATGGATTCAGGCATTTCTTTGTACTGGTATTTCATTTTTTCCTCCATCTTATTCTTTAAAATCATACCCAAGCTTTTGCATCTAAAGCTCCTTCCTAAAGCATATAATCCGATTGGCTTCTTCAAATCCCAGTGCCAGATGAAAGTTCAAGCTGTCCTCATTAACAAGCTCGCAATCGCTGGCAAACTCGCTGCAGCCTTTTTCTTTCGCCCATTTTTCGCATTCGGCCAGAAGTTCCGCGGCATATCCCTGCTTGCGGTATTCTTTTGCAACAAAGATTCCTTCCAGATATCCGACGGGCGAACTTTCTGTTCCTTCAACATAATCATAACGAAGCTGACTATGCGCAAAAGCAACCGGCTTATCATCAATATATTTGATAAAGCAGACTGCATCGTCTTTTTCAATTATTTCCCTAAACTCATCTGCTAAATCTGCGAGAGTATGCTCTTTCCACATCTGGATTGCCAAGGCGGCGAGAAGCCCTGCGTCTTTGATATCTGCTTGTTTAATCATTTTTTTCAGTCCCCCTCCCCCTTTTTGTTTTCCAATTTATAAAATTTTAATTAAAGGCAGAAATTCGTTTAAATGCTTTCTGACACCAATCAAAAAGCTCTGAAATTGCAGCATCAAAATCATAATCATCTGAAAGTTCGCTGAACTCTAAAATGCGGCAGTCCGGATTACTTACTTTTGATTTCAATTCTGATTTTGTCAGGATAAACTCACCGCTTTCGAGATAATACAGATTTTGAATCAAAAAGAAAAAGCCTTTACAGGTAGCCCGGAATTTTGTCACATTTTTATCGCGGCCGGCATGAATATACCTGTGGCATAATTCGTGATAAAGATTTCCTAAGCTTATTTTTACATAATTGATTTCGTCTTCTTTTGTAGCCGGCGGAAGATAATCTGTAAGAGTGCCGACAATATCCTTTGTGGTAAATTTAAGCTGGCATACCTCCATAGGATTCCATTGCATCATTTCATCCTTGCCGCATATGAAGCCGCACGATTTTTCGTACCAGCCGATTTTCTGCAGGATTTCGCGATAAGTCTGCATATCTTTCAGCGTAAACTTATCAATAATCACCATAATGTCAATGTCGCTGTTTTCATGCGCTTCTCCACGAAGATAACTTCCCTGTAAGCCCATATACAAAAGCCTGTCTGCAAAAGCAGTTTTACATTCTGTGATTAGATTTTGAATGTAAGAATCTATGTTGAACACTTTTCCCCCTAGTTTATAAGTTGCTTCAACGCATCTTCAATATCTTCAAAGTCAACTTCTCTGCCTTGCCGTTCACACTCGGAATCACAAAACATAAATCAGATTACGACCGCCTTCATTACCAGATACCGGGGTGAAGGTGCAGTCTCCCGGAAAATATAAAGCCTTTACTTGTTCAAGAATTTTATTCAGTCAGAGAAGCATCTTCATGATTGAATTCTAGTATTGTGATTTTTCTCAAACCCCGCGTCAATGGCAAGGCTCCAATTTTCTCCCTTTACATAGCCTAGGTTCGGGCGGTCACGCTCCTCTTCAAAAGGCATGTACCAGATGTGTTCACTTAGTTTTTTTAATTCCATTCTAAATTTCCTATTTAACAATATTCAGCAATAACGCTCCATCATAACCAGATATACAGTTGTTCCTTCTTCAAGCTTTTTATTGTTCGTGACATGGAAATCATGTCTTTCATAAAAGCGAATTGCTTCCACATTCTTTTCGATAACCCACAAATATGTTACAGAATAGTTTTGCTTTGCATATTCTATTAGGGCTGCTCCCACTCCCTGATTTTGAAAAAAATAATCCACATAAAGTTCAACAATCTCATTGCCTTCAATGTGAATCAG
>JAGCTZ010000032.1 GCA_017963165.1 Treponema sp. | reverse complement strand
GATGCAAACTGTGCGATGCAGTATTCGTAGGTGCGGCCCAGCAAGTCTTTGCTTGCTTCGGTGTCGCTCATGTCCATGTTGGTGAATACGTCTACTACGTTACCAAGAACGCGTTTGTCCAGTTCTGGGTTGGCGTAGTTTTTTGGAAGGACTCCTTTGAGGCTTTTGTTGTCAGCTTCTATGCTGGCCATGGCCTTGTCTAAGATTGTGCCGATTTCTGGTGTGTGGGCTGCTTTTGCAATTTCTGACCAGCGGGCTTCTGGTGGGACAAAGAAGATATTTTCGGCCTCGTATTCGTCGGGGTCGTTTTCAAAGCCTTCACCTTCTTCTACAAGTTCTTTGTATTTTTTTTCGAAGGCGGTTGAAATATATTTTAAGAAGATTAATCCTGTAAAGATTTTGCGATAATCTGCGCCCAAAGCTCGCAGGCCGCATCCCAAATCTGCTGTTCAAAGCCTATTGTAGCCGAGCTTGTTTTTGATTTGGGTGATTTGGATTTTGCCATAATGGGTCTCCGGTTTTTGATATGGAGATATTATAGCATAGAAATGGGGACTTTGCGAGAAAAACGTAGATTGGTGGGGAGACTCTTCGACTTGCGGTTCCTGAGCTTGTCGAAGGGCAGGGCCCCCCAACGCATTAATTTACGACTTATTCTTTTTCAACAACCTCAAGCTATTCAAAACCGCAAGAATGGTAACTCCAACATCTCCAAAAACTGCAATCCACATGTTTGAAATGCCAAGTGCACTTAAGATAAGGATAGCTCCTTTTATTCCAAGGGCACCGTACAGGTTTTCGTAGACTATGCGCAGGGTGCGGCGGCTGATTTTGATGCCGTCCACGATTTTGCTTGGTTTGTCTTCCATGATGATGATGTCGGCGGCTTCTATTGCGGCGTCGCTGCCCATAGAGCCCATGGCAATTCCGGCGTCGGCGCGGGCAAGAACAGGGGCGTCGTTAATTCCGTCTCCGGCGAAAATCAAACTTCCGCGCTTTTTTCCGCCCTTTGACAAATCAGCCATAAGCTCTTCTACCTTGGCAAGCTTGTCGGCACTAAGCAACTGGCCGTAAGCTTTTTTAAGGCCAAGCTTTGCGGCTACTGTATGTGCTGCGCGCTCGTTATCGCCTGTAAGCATAACTACATTTTCTACACCAATTTTTTTAAGGCCTGCAACTGTTGCTTCGGAATCATCCTTAATTTCATCACTGATTACAATGTGGCCGCTGTATTTTCCTTCGCTTGCAACGTGAATTACTGTTCCATCCTGATGTTCTGCACAATCATTATAAGCAATACCAAACTGCTCCATAAGTCTTGTATTTCCGGCAAGAACTTCTTTTCCGTTTACAAGCGCTTTAATTCCCTTACCGGCAATTTCTTCTACGTTTTCAAGCTTTACGTTATCGCAGCATTTGTCGTGATGTGCAGCCTTGAGCGAAGCAGAAATAGGATGTGTAGAGAACATTTCTGTATGTGTTGCAAGGGCAAGCAACTCTGTTTCTGTGATAGAAGGGTCTGTTGCGTGAATGTGTGAAACAACAAAGTTTCCTTTTGTAAGTGTACCAGTTTTATCGAATACAGCAGTTTTTGTGCGGCCAAGTGCTTCCAGATATACACTACCCTTTATTAAAATTCCCTTACGTGCAGCAGCAGTAATACCTCCGCAGAATGACAAAGGAATAGATATTACAATTGCACAAGGACAACTTACTACAAGGAACATAAGTGCACGGTAGAACCAGGTTGTCCAGGTTTCATGCCAGCCCCAGTTGCCTGTCTTAAAGCCCATAATTACACTTGGAATAATTGCAAGTGCCAGAGCTGAATAAACAACAATTGGTGTATAAACTCGTGCAAAGCGTGTTACAAACTGCTCTGATTTAGTCTTATTTTCTGTTGCGTTTTCTACAAGGTCTAAGATGCGTGAAAGAGCAGAATCTCCTGCGTGACGTGTTGTACGGATTTCCAATACCCCCTGCATGTTGATTGAACCAGACAAAACTTCGCTGCCAACTGCAACATGGCGCGGAATGCTTTCTCCTGTAAGTGCTGATGTATCTACAAAGCTGTCTCCGTCTACTACTACTCCATCGATTGGAATACGGTCGCCAGGCTTTACGATGATTACAGAATCTGTTTCTACTTCTTCCGGATCTACTTCGCGGGTTTCGGTTCCTACCTTTAAGGTTGCGTGGTCTGGTCTAAGCTTTGCAATTTCTTCTATTGAATCATGTGATTTATCTACAGCATAATCTTCGAACTTTTCGCCAACCTGATACAAAACCATAATTGCTGCAGCTTCGGGGAATTCTCCAAGACACATTGCGCCGATTGAAGACACTGCCATCAAAAAATTTTCATCCATAAGCTCGCCGTGGAGCAGGCCTTCAATAGCTTCTAAAAGAACTCCCTTTCCACAGATGATGTAAGCGACAAAGCAGCAAATCATCATTGCAAGCTCAAAAATATCTACACGGATTCCAGGAATGTGCATTGCAGCCAGTCCTGGAAGCCAGTTAGCCAGAGGCAGGTGTTCCAAAAGTTCAGCAATCACAAAGAAAACAGCAGCAATAACAATTGCCTTTACGCTAAGCTCACGCTCAGGGGTCCCTGGGCCTGTCGAAGGGTGCTCGTGGTCATGATGATGATGTCCATGCTCATGTCCGCAGCAGCAGCCTTCTTCGTGATGATGGTGCTCATGTTCGTGCTCGTGTTCGTGATGTTCGTGACTCATATAATTCTCCTGATATTTTTATATTAATTGAACAAAGGGGGGCGTTACGGGGGCTCCCCCCGTTCGAAGGGGTAGCTCGCAACAACGTGCGAGCGAGGGGGAGACTTCCCCCTCCTGACTAACTGCTAACAGCAATTTCTGTCAGATGTTCTATACCGCATTCGAGAATGCTTTTTACGTGGTCATCGGAAAGGCTATAATAAACAACCTTTCCTTCCCGCTTAGTTTTTACAAGATTTGAATCGCGCAGCGTTTTTAGCTGATGCGACACAGCCGAAACAGACATGCCCAGAAGCGCCGATATGTCACAGACACAAAGTTCGCTTTTATCAAGGGCATAAAGAATTTTTACGCGTGTTGTATCCCCAAAGATTTTGTAAAAATCGGCAAGATCAAAAATCAGCTCATCCTTAGGAAAAGTTGCCTTTACCTTTTTTACAACATCTTCGTGAATAACCTCGCTATCACAAGTTTCTATTGCTTTCATACACTTGAATATACATTCAATTGAATAATTGTTCAAGTGTTTTTAAAATTTTTCTAAAGTGGCAAAATTCCAAAAGTTGTGGTATCCTTAACTATATGTTTATAAACAAGCTGAATCAGCTTTACAAACCAAAAAGAATCCTCTTCTACATAGACGCCAGCGACGACCAGATCAATGCGTTTTATAATGGCATTATTCCGGAAACTCTTGCTCAATATTCAACAGCCTTTGGAACTTACGATAATCCCGGAATCTTTTTTCTTCATCAATTACAAAAAGAAGTTATTGGCATTGAATACAGATTTGACGATCCTCGCATAAAATATCCTGCTGCACTCAAAGCTATTGTACTCGAAGAAACATTTTTCTATTCAATAGAAATTGATGACGACATAAAAATAAACAAAGAATTTGTTCAGGAGCTTTTTAATCAGATTGCAAAGGATGATGATGCCCACAGAATTTACACAGATCTTTCCATTAAAAATTCTCCAGATATCATCAGTGTTTTTAAGGATTACAAGAAAAACAGAATTCTTTACGAAGCACAAATCGATTACGACAGGGCACAGTATGTTATAAATAAATCGCCCGATCAGCTTGAAAAAAAGACTCTTTACGAGTTTGCTTTTTATGACACAATTACAAATCACTACAACTGGAATCATCTTGTTTCTTTTCTTGAAATGCCGATGGATCACGGTATTCATGATTACGCGTTTGTCCATTTTGACATCAAGGAATTCAGGGTTATAAATGAAGTCTATGGTCACATTGCTGCAAACAAAGTTCTGTGTAACGTAGCAAAAGCAATGAATGAAGCCGATTTTGTTTATGCAAGTGCACGCTGCCATAACGACAATTTTGCAATGATGATAAAGGATATGCCGGAAGAAGAAACGATTGCTCAACTTAACAGTTTCTTTGAAAAGCTGTCACATCTGGACGAAGATGAAAATTACAAAATTTTCTACAGGTGCGGTTTAGTTACAATGCAAAAAGCAATGCTTCTTGGAAACCGTGTTGCAGATGCCGGCAAGATGGCACAGGCGCTGGGGCAAAATCACAACAAAACAGAAATTATTGTTTACACCGATAAAATGCACAATGATGTTTCCTGGGGAAATTATATAAAGGCTTATGTTGAAACGGCAATCAACAACGATGAATTTGTTGTATACCTTCAGCCAAAGTTTGACATTCAAAAGGAAGTTATAAAAGGGGCCGAAGCACTTATACGATGGAATTATAAAAACAAGGAATTTTTGTCTCCAGCAAGATTCATTCCATTTTTTGAAAAAGACGGTTCAATCGGCAAAATTGATGACATTGTTCTGGAAAAAGTCTGCGCCGCTCTTGCCCGCTGGAAAAAAGAAGGGAAACCGCTCTACCCTATTTCTGTAAACCTTTCGCGGAATCGTTTATATGACAAGGATTTAATTTCTCATCTTACAGAGGTTGTAGATTCGTACGGTGTAGCTCACGAGCTTATTGATTTTGAACTTACCGAAAGTGCAGGTTATGATAATACAGATCACATGATTAGCGTTCTTGAAGAATTGCGCGCTGCTGGTTTTAAAATTTCTATGGATGATTTTGGAACAGGCTATTCTTCGCTTTCGCTTTTAACACAGATGCCGCTGGATACTCTTAAGATTGATAAAAGCTTTGTAGATAATGTTTCTACCTCAAAAGAAAAAGAAGAAGATATTATAGTTCTGCGCCACATCATTTCGCTTGCAAAGGAGCTTGGTTTTATCTGCCTTGCCGAAGGTGCCGAAAGTAATCCTCAGGTTGACCGTCTGCGGAAGCTTGGCTGCGAAGTAATTCAGGGCTACTATTACAGCAAGCCTATTCCAATGAATGAATACGAAGAAAAATATTTAGGAAAATAAATTCAGCTTAAATAAGTGCCTTTCCGTCAGAAAAAGCTTTTCCTACAACTTCGCCAAGCACATTGTAATTATGAGCTACAGGATCATAACAGATTGGCTTAAGCTTTGAAGCATCAATTTTACCGTCTGTAAGAATTGCTTCATCAGCCGAAACATTAATGATATTTCCTACAATGTAATCGCAGTCATCACTCATCTGAACAAGCTCGCATTCAAGCACCATTGGAAGTTCATTAATTACGGGCGCATCAACAAACTGTGATTTTGAAACAGTAAAGCCTGCCTTTTTGATTTTATCTGGTTCTGTATTACCGCTTACAATTCCTACATAATCGCATTCTTTTACATGAGTCGCATCTGCCATGCTTACGGTAAAAGCACGACGGGCTGCAATATTTTTTGTAGTTTTATGGCTTTTATCAAGACAGATTCCAATCTGATTTGTATCGTGGATTCCACCCCAGGCGGCATTCATTGCATCGGGATTTCCATTTTCATCATAAGTGCAAATTATAAGTACCGGCATAGGATACATAAATGTCTGTTTTCCGAAATTCTTTTTCATTTAAAACCTCACTGCTTTAAATATAAGTGATTTTGGTTTGTTAGAAAAGATGAAGTCTCTGTTATATGTTGAACATTTTCCTGCAAACTGTGATTTATGATTTGCGCCATGTGATTTGTAATCTATAATTTGTGATAAAAAAACTGGTGTTAAAAAAAAAAAAACAGGATTCCCAAGGAAAATCCGAGAGAATCCTGCCGTCCTGTAATCAGGACATCGGAGAGAGTTTATCAGCTTATTTACAAGCTATCTATAATATAGCATAAGTTAAAAAAAAATGCAAGCATTTTTTTAAATAAATTTACATAAAAATGTAGGGGTATTCCATAAAAAATTACAGTAAATTATACTCAAATTATGGCAAAGAAAAACGGCGCAATAATGTATAAGTGCTCAAACTGCGGATATTCTCAACCAAAATGGTTAGGACGTTGTCCTGAATGCGGTGAATGGAATTCTTTGGAAGAAATCATCATCGACAGGAATAACATTACTCCCGGTGGCCGCGGTTCAGAAGAAGTACAGAAACAAAAGCCTGTAGAACTTTCTTCTGTAAAAGCCATGGAAGCAGTACGGCTTTCTACAGGCATTCTTGAATTTGACAGGGTGCTTGGCGGAGGCGCAACAAAGCGTTCTGCCATCCTTCTTGGCGGTGAACCGGGAATCGGAAAATCTACATTATTGCTTCAGACAGCGGCAAGTGCAGCTCAAGCTCCAAATCACAAGGGAAAAGTTTTATATGTAAGTGGCGAAGAGTCTGCAGCACAAATAAAAGATAGAGCAGACAGGCTTGGTCTTGATTGCTCCGGTATTCAGGTTTTGTGTACTTCGCGACTCGAAGATACACTTGATGCGCTAGATGCCATTAATCCAATTTTTGTTGTAATTGATTCCATACAGACTATTTATTCTGCAGAAGCAGGCCTTATTCCTGGAACTGTAAATCAACTTAAATATTGTGCCAACGAGCTTGTTGCCTGGGTAAAGGAAAGAGATTCTGTTCTTATAATGACGGCTCATGTTACAAAAGAAGGAACTATTGCAGGTCCAAAGTCGCTTGAACATATGGTCGATACTGTAATTTCCTTTGAACGCAACACAGATGATATACGCTTTTTGCACGCACAAAAAAACCGTTTTGGTTCTGTAGACGAGCTTGGCATTTTTACAATGACAGAAAAAGGACTTTTTCCTGTTCAGGATCCTACTTCGCTTTTTATTATAAAAAGAGGTGCGACTCAGCCGGCCGGTGTTGCTTGTACGCCGGTTTTTGAAGGCACAAGAGTTTTCCTTGTAGAAATTCAGGCGCTTACTGTTCCGGCAAAAGCAAGTGTAAGCCGTGTTTACAGCGAAAAGATTGATTCTGGTCGGGTTGCAAGAATTGCTGCTGTTATAGAAAAACGCTGCGGTCTTAAATTTAGTGATCAGGATATTTATGTAAATGTTGGTGGCGGAGTTCGTCTTACCGAAAGTTCTATAGATGCTGCCCTAGCCTGCGCACTTTATTCAGCACGAACTGATATTACTCTTAAACCTGATACTGCTGTTTTTGGGGAACTTACGCTTGCCGGTGAAATAAGACCTGTAAGAAAATCAAAACAGCGAATAAAGGCTGCGCAGAATCTTGGATTTTCTACAGTAGTCACTCCTCTGGAAGAAGAAGGCAGTATTGCTGCCGAAAACATAAAAACACTTATAAAAGAGTTATTCAAATAGATTATGCAATTTTGTAAAAAGCTTGTTCTGATTTTTATTACAACCGCACTTTTGTGTACACATCTTGCAGCAAAGGAAAATGATTATATTCAGGGATTGTCTGATAAAGACTCTGAAATTCCAATTAAGTTCCACCAGAATGCAGAATTTGTTCTTGGGTCTAATACAATGCAGGGGTATGAACCTTCTCCTGTTTCTACTTCATTTTATTACAATATATTTGGAAACAGATTTTCGGCGGCGGCTGGAACAAAGCTCGAAAAAGGTGATACGCAGCTTACAATAAGCGGTTCTTATAAATTCTTTAAACATCCAAAGGTCTCTCTTGGCACTGGAATTGTTTATAATCTTGACTGGCTCCACGATTTTAGCTTGAGCAATAATTTTTTGCCGAGTCTGTTTATAATTTTTACGCCAAATGATTTTTATTCATTAAAGTTTGATGCAGATTTTTTCTTTAAGGTCAGAAATGTCTTTGCCCTTAGTGATGATTTGTCGTCACTTGTAAACGCAACAATGGCATTTTCGCTTCGCAATGAATTTACACTTCCTAAAGATATTTTGCTTTATTTTGAATTTGCCTCTATAGAAAGATTCAGATATATGATTCTGTGTGCGCCATCCTTTATTTTTGGCGGCAGATATTCTGCCTTTGAAAATTTTGATCTGACTTTGGAAGCAGCAATCCGTTATATTGATTTCTTTACGCTTTCGGCACATTACGATGATACAGAAATCCGCATAGGAGCAAGCTACAAATGGTAACAGTAATTCTTTTTATGATTTGTATTCTCTTTACCTCGTGTGCCTATGGACCGGAAGATGCATTTTTCCGCGAATCTAATTCCGACAACAGAACAAAAACCTATTACGAGCTTGATCTTACACAGGCACCCGTCCCTTCTTCCGATGTTTATACTGTTGCAGTTTTTTCTGATATTCATTTTGGCAAAAAGAATGAAACTCGCCGTGAACAGGCCTTTTTAGACTGGCTCCAAAAATCAAAGGAAAATGGAACTGCACCGGAATTCTGCATCTGTCTTGGTGACATTGCAGACCACGGTCTTAAAGAAGAATTTAATCAATATCTTGAATTTACAAAGCAGGTTGAACAGATTCTTGGCACTGGCAAAATTTACAACGTATTGGGAAATCACGATTTATACAACGACGGCTGGGACTACTACAGCAAAAAGATTTTCCCGTACAAATCTTTATATGGATTTAAAACAAAAAACTTCAGCTGGTATTGTATTGATTCTGCATCCGGAAGTCTTGGAAGCAAACAGTATAAAAAAATTAAAAAGCTTTTTGAAAACGATCCCGCTCCGAAAATTGTGATGACACATATTCCAGCCTACAGCAATCCTTTAAACGACATGGGCTATTTTACGTTCCAGAACACTTACGAAGCTGATATGCTTTTAACCCTTTATGCAAAAAACAATGTAAAGCTTGTTCTTAACGGACATATTCACAAGGCTTATAAAAATTATTTTAACAGCTGTATTGAACTGACCGTCCCGGGAATTACAGAACAAAACAGATGGACTGTAATAACAGTTGATGAAGTAAACGGAACAATAAAAGAAGAATCGGTACGCGGAGAATAATATATTTAAAAGATGAAAAACTGCTCCCGCGTGGAACCTGACTTTGCTCCGCCGAGAACGCGGAATAGAAATTATTCTACCGTGCAGACCTGCCTGCAGCAGCCCTGCACTTCCCGCGTTCAACGCTCCGCAAAATCAGAACCCACACTCCGCAGTTTTTCATAAACTTTTTTATATCCGCAACTGTCTCTTTTTTACACTACTTAGTGTGTCATTTTTACTCATCACTGTTATTACAAAAAGGCTCAAATGAGCAAAAAAGAGACGATCTTGATGCCACGGGAGCCGGATTTGGAGCCCTTTAGTCCACCACAAAAAATCATAAAGGAGAAAAAGGCTCTACACTCACGTGTGAAATGCATAGAACCTGCGGGCTGAGCTGATTTTTTGGAAGAAATCCTGCGGTTTGCTTTGCAAATCCTCGGATTTCTTTGATGGCTAAGCGCCAAAATCCCTCAGATACAGAACCTATGCATTTCTCACTCCGTTTCGGTCCTTTTTCTCAAATAATTTTCTACAAAAATGAACAAACCAGCAACACTTGGCACGAAACTTGCTATTATTATAGTGAAAAGATTTAGTTCTGGAGGTAAGATTATGAACGAACTTAGTTTAATTGATTCACTTTTTAATGATGTATTGGATAGCACTCCTAGTGTTATGTATCGTGCGGGTGTAAGTACGCCTCGTGTTGATGTTACAGAGGATGAAGGTGCTTACACATTGGAAATGGAATTGCCTGGAAGAACTGAAAACGATGTAAACATCGAGCTTGACCACGACAATTTGACTATTTCTTCTAAGGTCTCTGAAGAAAAGGAAACCAAGGAAGATAAAAAGGACAAGAAAAAGCCTAAATACATTCTTAAGGAACGACGCTACAGCGAGTTCACCCGAAGATTTGCTCTTCCTTCTGATGTCGACAGTGAAGATATTACCGCAAACTTCAAGAACGGTATTCTTACAATCAACATGAAGAAAAAAGCCGTAGTTGCGCCTAAGAAGATTCAGATTATGGCATCGTAAGCTGAATAAAAAAACAGAGCAATTGGCATAAAAAAATCCAATTGAAAAAAAATGCCGTCTACGGAGTGGGAATCAGCGGACGGCTGCATCTGAGTGGTGGCAGAGCCATAGAAGAAATCCGAGGATTTACGAAGTAAACCGCAGGATTTCTACACTAACCAGCTCAGCCCGCAGACGACCGCTGATTACCACGGGAGTAGACGGCATTTTTTTTATATGATTGATTTTTATTTTAATATAATTTTTTTACAAGTTTGTCCAAATTGTTCTGTATTTTTTTTAATTCGTGCCCAACAAAGTTCGGAAATGGTTTTATACTTGCTCTGATTTTTGTTGGGTTCATCTTTTTGTATGAGGATTGCACGACGAGAACCGTTGTCCTGTTGATTTAATCTGCAGACAGCTTCAAAGGTGGTGCCGCTACCTGCAAAAAAATCCATTATCAGCGCATCTTTTTTGGAACAGGCTATCTGAATGAAATGTGCTATGAGGTCTACGGGTTTAGGATTATCAAAACTGTTTTTTTCTTCAAGAAGTTTGTCTAAATGTGCCTGTGCGTGACGTGTAGATTCTACTTCATCTATTATGTTTCGCGGAATGATTTCCTGTATATCCTGATTAAAAATTTTTATTCTGGGAACAGAATTATACTCGGGTGCCGGACCAAAATAAATTCTATTATCTGCAAGAAGTTCACTCATTTCTTCCCGGGTACGCTGCCATTGGCGTTTCCATACCTTTCCCGAAGGTGAAGTTATTTCGAAAAAGTTTTTGTGATTAGGATTACTGCGGTTTTCGCTAAAAGAAACGCTTCCGCTGAACCAGTTTCCGCGGGAATCATTGTCAACATTTTTTGTTGCCCAGTTTGTTGATTGGGTTTCGCGAAATGGTGACAGTTTAGATTTATCTTTTGCATAACAAAGTGTATGCTGCTGCAAAGTACGTGACCAGGTATCTTTTTTTCCCTTTCCATGAAGCCACATAAAATCGTTTACAAAATTATCTTCGCCAAAAATGCTGTCGCACAAAAGCTTAAGATGATAAAGTTCTGTCTGATCTATAGCTATGAAAATACAGCCAGTTGTAGCCAGAATTTGTTGTGCAAGCTTGAGCCGGCGTGACATAAAACTTAACCAGGCATCGTGATTCTGATTGTCATCATAAGCAAAGTTATTGCCGGTGTTGTATGGAGGATCTATATATATCAAATCAACTGCATTCTGATATATGGGAAGCAGTTTTTGAAGGGCTGGATAATTATCGGATTGAATAAAAAGGTGGTTTGGTTGTTTTGATGAAAGCTCTGGTTCAAAAGAAAGATTATTTGTAAGAGATGGATTATCATACAGTTCAGGAGTGTCATTCCAGGTAAACTTTGGCATAATTCAAACTTCTTGGTTGATTGTCGGACTTGAACCGAGCCCTCCAGTCGTGCGCGTCCTGCGCACTGCTCGCAATTTTTTGGCCGCTCTCTCCGTTACTCGGTTCAAGTTCGGGAAGCGGCTAAGAGCCGATTCCCGGACTTGAACCGAGTACCTGCACGTTACGAGGGTGCTGCTCTACCAGGTGAGCTAAATCGGCAAAAAAAATTAGATTTTATTATTTTAGCGGTTTACATTGCCGGAACGAGTTTCGTACATTCGGCGCATATCCACTATATTGTTTACGATGATGTAATTGTCATACATTTCAATTTTACGTTTTTCTATAAGCTTGTTTACTTCTTCGTGTGTTACTTCCTGAGTAAGTCCTGCCCAATGAGCAATATCAGAAAGTGTAACGTTAAAGCGGCGTGTTTTTTCTGCGACATTAACAACCGGATTCATTTCATCGAGCATAAGGAATACATCGGCAAGACGAGCCTGAAGATCCTTAATACAAAGAATGCGGAATCGGCGTTTCTGGTCGTAAATACGCTTACAGAAAAGCTTAAGCAAAACAAGTGCTGTCTGTGGATTTCCGGTAATCAAAAGCTCAAAGTTTTCTTTGTTGAATTCAAGACACTTTACATGACCGGCAGCCATACATGTTGCAGAACGAGGAGATTTATCAAGAATTGCCATTTCTCCAAAGAATTCACCAGGTTTAAGAATATCAAGATTTTTAGAAGTTCCGTTTACACATTTTACAAGCTGAACTCGTCCGCTCTGAATAAGATAGAAGGAATCTCCCGGTTCATATTCTGCAATAATAACCTGACCAGGTTCATATTCCTTAGCAAAACGTTCAAATGCAGGAAGCGAGAAAACCTTAAGAGAACCTTCATCTGATTCTACAGGAGTATCAAGGATTCCTCTTCGTCCGGCTGCAGCTATTCTTTCATAGCGCATTTTACAATCATTATAAAGCTTTGCAATTTCTTCTTTTCTTGGATACTGTGGATAACGTGTAAGGAACTTTAAATATACATCGGCTGCTGAACGATACTGTTCATCATCATAAAAACTCTTTGCAACCGAAAGCATTCCTGACTGCTGATCTGCAGCAACGTTATTCAAAATTGATTCTGTTTTTCTGTGAATCTGACGAAGTTGATTTGAGAATACGCGGAGCATTTTCATAATCAACTGTTTATTATTACTGAACAGTACTTCAAATTCCTGAACGGTAAGCGCAACTGCAATTGTAGGAACCAAAGCGGTAGCCGTTTCTTCACGACCAAAATGTCCAAAGGCAGACTTTACTCCAAAAAACTCGCCGCTCTTAACCTGTTCGATTACGGGCGCACCAGTTTCAATATCTGTACTCTGAAGAACGACAGCACCAGCCTGCATGATGAAAACTCTATCATCATGATCGCCTTCAAAATAAATGACGGAACCTTTTGTATATTGCATCGCTTTAGGCATAAAACTTTAATCTCCTACTACGCAGATTATTTTATATTATATCACAACATTAAAAAATATGCTATTCTATTTTTTATGATTGATTTACATGTTCATACAACGGCCTCTGACGGACAGTATACACCAACACAAATAATAGAAAAAGCCTCTAATAAAAGTATCGGCGTAATTGCCATAACAGACCACGATACAATTGCAGGAATTCAGGAAGGTTCGCAGGCGGCTAAAGAACATGGAATCACTTTTGTTCCTGGTGTAGAACTGAATATTAATTTCCCTACCGGCGAATTTCATCTTCTGGGACTTGGTTTTAAACAAATTTCACCTTTACTGACAGAAATTCTTGATAATCTTGTGAACCATAGAGAGCTTCGCAATGTCCAAATAATAGAAAGAATGCGTGCAGATGGCGTAGACATTACACTAGAAGAAATGCAGGCTGATTTTCCGGATACTGTACTTGGTCGTCCTCATTTTGCAGCAGAGCTTGTAAAAAAGAAGGTTGTAAAGACCCGTCAGCAGGCATTTGATAGATTTCTGGCAAAAGGTCGCCCCTGGTATGTACCTAGAATTGGCGCCGGGCTTGATGAAGCAATTGTTGCAATAAAAGAATCTGGTGGTGTTCCTGTTATTGCTCATCCTATGTCGCTTTATCTTTCGTGGGGCAAGCTTCCTGATGCTCTTCAGGATTTCTATGAACGCGGAGTTATGGGCCTTGAAGCTTTTCATCCTGGAGCAAGAGTAACGGAATGTCTGCGGCTTGAAGAACTTGCCCATAAAATCGGCTTTTTTGTTACTGCCGGAAGCGATTTTCACGGCGAAAAAATCCGGGCCGACCGAAAGCTTGGCTTTACCTGTGGCGGTAAAAAAATAGATGATGAGATTTGGGATAATATAAAAGATATTATTTTGTAGCGGTAGCGATGGGAACCCCTTGCCGACCGGAACGAACGGATGTGAGTGAGGACGGTGAGCGATAGCGAAGGGTGGACGTAGCGACCCCGGTGGTGGTTGAGCTTGTCGAAACCACCACCGGGGGACCGCCCGAATTTCTACCAATTTTCACTTTTTTTCAAAAAAAATTATTTTTTAACTCAAATTTTTGTAAGAAGTCCATTTTTTTTTGAATATTAACTATAGGAAAAAATATTCTAAAAAAAGGAACGAGGTACAATGAAAATTTATTCGTTTTCTCCCTTTGGTTATGAGGGGGCATTGGTCACAGTTGAAGTGGATTTGCGGAGGGGAATTCCTGCTATTGATCTGGTTGGGCTGGCGGATGGTGCTGTAAAAGAGGCGCGGGAACGTATGCAGGCGGCAATCAGAAATTCGGGTTTTATGTTTCCCCCTGAGCGTGTGCTTATTTCGCTGTCGCCGGCTGATTTGAAAAAAGAAGGGGCTGGTTTTGATTTACCAATTGCGCTGGGTGTTCTTGGTGCTAGTGCCGAAGCTTCTAATACTGCTAACTTTCTGCCGGATCCGGTTCTTGTAATGGGAGAGCTTGAACTTTCGGGAAAAGTGCGGGCGGTAAAAGGAGTTCATGCGGCTGTTGCAACGGCGGCGGCTTGCGGAATTATGCAGTGTATTGTCCCGGCACAGAATGCGGATGAAGCTATGGAAGTTACAGGCGTTCGGGTTTATGGGGCCGATACTCTTGAAAATGCATTTCGGGCTCTGAGTGATCCTTCTTTTTTTGTGAACAGGAATATCGGACGAGGGGCTGCAGATATTCCCGCTGGATGCGAAGAAAAAGACGGCATTCTTTTTCCTAAATTGCAGGAAGGCTATGAGTATGGTGAAATTACTGGCCAACGCGAGCTTATTCGTGGTTTACAGATTGCTGCCGCCGGTGGACATAATCTGCTTGCTATTGGTGCTCCCGGATGTGGGAAGACTATGGCGATTCAGAAGTTCCCGGCAATTAATCCGGTTCTTACAATGGAAGAAGCGCAGTCTGTTACAAGAATCTGGTCTCTTGCGGGGCTAATTAAACCTAACACTCCCCTTGTACGCATTCCGCCATTCAGGATTCCGCATCAAACTGCAAGTATTGAAGGAATTTGTGGTGGAGGCCCTAACTGCAGACCGGGTGAAATTTCTCTAGCTCATAACGGAGTTTTGTTTCTGGATGAAGCGGCGGAATTCAGGAGTTCTGTTTTGCAGATGCTCAGAGTTCCTTTGGAAAGCGAAACTGTTACTTTGAGCAGGGCTGGCAGAAGCACGACGTATCCGGCAAGATTCCAGTTACTGATGGCTGCGAATCCCTGCCCGTGCGGAAACTATGGTTCTAAAACAAAAATCTGTTTGTGCAGTGGAAAATCGATTGACCAGTATTGGAAGAAATTTTCGGCACCGTTACTTGACCGTATTGATTTACGGGTGTTTGTTGAAAATCAGAGTGAAAGTGTTAAAGACCAGGAAGCTGTTGAACAGAGAAAGGATCTTGTTACTACTGAAGAGATTCGTGAAGGAATCGCCAGAGCAGTAACAATTCAACGAAAAAGACAGGGAACCAAAAACGCCCGCCTTTCGCCTCAGGAAGTTCAGAATTTCTGCCCCCTGGAAAAAGATGTACGTAATGTTCTTGATAAAGCAATTTTACGTTATGGCTTTTCTCCGCGCGCAATAAGCAGCTGCATAAAAGTTGCCCGAACCATTGCCGACATAGCAGGCTCCGAACAAATTACCACCCCGCACATAACCGAAGCCATAAACTTCCATAAATTGTGCGCGAATATGAGGTTGGAACTATAGAAAGTTTATTTACTGATAGATGTGCGGAGTCCCTGATAGATGTACGAAGTCACTGATAAATGTTCGTCGGGGTCCCTGAGGCTCTCGAAGGGCCCCATAAGGAGGCATCCTATTGAAAGGTTATATGTACATTCTTAAATGTAATGACAATTCATATTATGTTGGAAGTACAGACAATTTAACACTTAGAATTGAAGAACACAACAAAGGTGAAGGTGCTGCTTATACCAAAAACAGACTGCCAGTACAACTTGTATATTATGAAGAATGTTTTAACATCAAAGAGGCATTCATTCGTGAGCATCAGGTAAAAGGTTGGAGCCGAAAAAAGAAAGAGGCGCTAATGAAAGAAGATGTGAAATCGTTGAAAAAATTTTCGGAAAGAGCGTCATCTTCAAGGGGCCCTTCGAGAGCCTCAGGGACCCCATGCTAATGCATTTACCGGAGAAGAGACTTGAACTTGCCTAAAATCGAAGAACCGTTAAAAAATGAGCGCGACAGCGGTCATTTTAGGTTCATCGATATTACGGCGCGGAGCGAGATTTATCGAGCGACAGAGTTCAAGTCGGACACATACAGAGAGCGTGGTTAAATAAAAAGAACTTCCCCTACAGAGGAAGTTCTTAGATACCGGAGAAGAGACTTGAACTCTTACACGATTGCTCGCAACAGATTTTGAGTCTGTCGTGTCTACCATTCCACCACTCCGGCGTAAGTAGACAAAATATAACAAAAAAACGGGGGTTTTTCAAGTGTTTGATGCTTGTT
>JAGCTZ010000031.1 GCA_017963165.1 Treponema sp. | reverse complement strand
CACGTGGCAGCGGATGAAGAACAATCATATTCTTACGTGCAAGCTTCATTTTTTCTGCATCAAGAATGTAGCTGTCCTTAAGGCGGATATAATCCTGCTCATTAAAGAAGCGCTCCTTCTGAACGCGTGTCATATAAAGAACATCAACCTCGTGAATAACTTCATCAAGGCTTTCTACCATTTCATATTTTACACCGGCTGGTTCAAGTACATTTGTAATAAGATAATCAGGAACGCTAAGCTCCTTTGGACTAATGAAAATAAACTTGTTGCCCTTAAAGTTTCGCAGGGCCTCGGCAAGAGAATGAACTGTTCGTCCAAACTTAAGGTCACCGCAGAAGCCTACAACGTGATTATCAAGGCTTCCTAGCAGCTGACGGATTGTTACAAGGTCAGTCAAAGTTTGTGTCGGGTGATAGTGTCCGCCGTCTCCCGCATTAATAATCGGGCAGGCAGAATATTTACTTGCAAGCAGCGCCGCACCTTCTTTTGGAGTTCGCATTGCAATAATGTCTGCATAGGAAGAAACAACACGAATTGTATCTGCCAGCGTTTCTCCCTTTACCGTAGAAGTATTATCAGCATCCGAAAAACCTTCTACTGAACCGCCAAGCCTTAGCATCGCAGCTTCAAAACTTAACCTCGTTCTGGTACTTGGCTCAAAAAAAAGTGTCGCAAGAATTTTCCCGCGACACACTTCGTTAAACGATTCTGGATCTACAATAATCTGTTCTGCCAGAGAACAAATTTCCTCAATCTCCGACACAGTCAAATCATCCGGCTGAATTAAATGTCTTCCCCTAAGCATTATACACCTCAATTTTTATAAGATAATATCATAAATAGAGGGAATAGGGAATAGTAAAACCACGGTTCCTGAGCAGCAACATGGGGTCCCTGGGCTACAACATGGGGTCCCTGGGCTGCAACTTGGGGTCCCTGAACTGCAACTTGGGGTCCCTGAGCTTGTCGAAGGGGCGCCTGCCCCTCGGCCGCACTTCGTTGCGTCCTACCCCCTCTAGCGGGGACACCCCGCAACGCCCCTTACTTTTTCGCATACAAAAAATAAACTATATAGCAGCACATAAAACAAATAGGAAACCTTATGCAATATTAAAAATACTTTTTGCAAAACGTTCTATTTGCCTTGTATTTATTGGTTGTTTAGAAGTTTCAGTTGTTATAATAAGATTTTTAGCCGTGCAAATATTATTCCTTTCATAAAGGTGTAATCGTTGCACAGCTTTTTCTGAATAATCTGGCTTATCCAGCATACCAAAATGTTCCCAGTAAAACTCGCGGCGATTTTGTAAATCGAGGCATGTAAAATCTGGGTGTATTGTGATTTTTGTGCCTTCCGCGTTTTTAAGTGTAAGCGGGTATTCATAGCGATACGGAATCTTCAAGCGAAAAAGCGTATCTGCAATCATGATTTCTGATTTTGAGCGGACACGTTCTCCTCTTGCTGTAAAGAGTTCCGGCAAGTTGGTCGAAAATGGCTTTGTTTTGTAAGTGACTGCCTGCCATTTCTTTGCATATGCTTCATCTGTGAGTCGCACCGGTTTTATAAGTGCTCGCCATAATGCATTGAATTTTACATATATTGTTTCGGCCATCTGGTTTTTAGCTTGTAACTTAGAATATGATTTAAGTGTGTGATTTAATAACCGGAGTTCTTTTTGAGCAGCAGCCAGAACCTTATTATCATAATCCTTCTGTGCCAGTTCCAGTGCCAGGGGCTTATCTTTTGCTAAAATGTATTTACCGATTGTATCCTTAGGATCTGTACGTCTATAATATTGAACAACACCATTGCTTTTAGAAATCCGCAGGAAACCATCCGGGGCCTTTTTAAGTGCATTGTTTTTCTCAGAAATAAGCACATCAAGTTCAAAAATGCGTTTTGAAAGAGTTTGTTCCAATGTATTCTTAGAAAGCAATTCGTTTTCTGTATTATTCATACCATTAAGATAATATCAGATGATTGAATTGGCAAGCAATTTCTGGCTAATTCCAATATTTTTGGCTATTTTACGTATAATTTTATTTTTTTTACCTGCTTTATACGTAGTTTAATAAGGACACTTGAATTAATTAAATGAAAACTTAAATGTAAAAGATTAAAACTACTTATAAAATGAACTTTTTCAACTTATTTATACGTAATCTTCAATAAAGCCCCATATTTCTTTACGTATAATTCTGATTTATTTTATTATTATATACGTAAAATATCCAGCAGGAACAATTCATCACGACCCAGTTCCATCATATTTTCTAGCCCCAAGTATCCAGAACTTGTAGCTCAAATAAAAGAACACAAGCCCAATCAATGGCGAAAGCCACGACAACAACGGCACCGCATCAGGACGCAGAACCACAAGCGACGGATAATATGCGATAAACGCAATTGGAATCACAAAGGTAAAAATAAATCGGAACACAGTATTAAAAATACTTGCTGGATACTTTGCAAAATCCTTAAAGCGGAACATTATTACCATAACGTAGCCCGAGTTCTGAATCCAGAAGCAGGTTGCAGCTGCAAAGTTCATTATTGCAATCATAAAAAGCGAGGCTGCAAAAAGGAACAGTACTGTTTGCGAGATTGTAGCAAAGGTTACCGGAATTGACAGATGACTCCATGCATAAACAAGCGTTCCAATTCCAAAAACAAGCTGGCCCAGCCCTTTTACATCAAACACTTCGGAAATAAAATAAAAGAAAATATTTATCGGCTTGAAGCAATATTTAATAAAGTCGCCGGTACGAACCATAAAACGAAGGTTCCAGTTGTTGTCAAAAAGACACTGCAGCGGAGTAAGTGCAATAAGCGAAAAGCCGTACATAAAAAGCATTTCGTACATTGTCCAGCCGTTTATCGAAGGAAAGTTACTGAACAGAATATAAAAGGTCACAAAGCCAACAAGATTCGAAACAATCATTCCTATAGTAGAAATTATAAAATCAGCCCGATAACTCATCTTACTCTTCAAATCCTGAACAAGAATCTTTCCATATATTTTTGCGTAAAACCTAAGACCACGCTTTCTTACAATTTGAACCCCTTCCATTTTCTAGCCCCCATTTACAGTAATCTTTTTAAGCGAAATATTCCAAAACACAACACCAGCAGCTCCAAGCGCAAGACACCATACAAACTGCAGCAGCAGCGAAAACCCAAGTCCAGTTCCAAGCGTGAAACCATCTTTACAAAGCAGCACACTAAGCGGCGTATCATAAATACATCGGAATGGCAGGTACTCCACCACCCGCCTTAACCCTTCCGGAAAAAACGCAAGCGGAATAGACGCCCCCGAAAGCAAAAGAACAATACATTCCTTTACCATATTTATTCCCCATGTAGATTCCGTATAAAGGCAGATAGTCGCAACTAACATATCTACGCTAAAGTTAAGAACAAGTGCCATAAGAACGGAGACCACAAAGAACAACAGATTCACACCCAAGGCAATACTACCATGCGTAAGAATATTTATAATCACAAAAGTCGGCACAAAGGTTAATACAAAAGACATAACATTTTCGCCAAAGTACGACCAGAAGCTGTAGCCTCTAAAGCTCATTGGCTTGAGCAGCTTCAAAACGATTGCCCCGGACTGAATCTCGCGGCTCATGTCCCAGATAAGAAAAACCTCCAGAAAATTAAACAGCGCAGTTGCAAGCACAAGATAAACAAGAGTATCATTAAGCGTCATGCCATTTACAACATCTGTCCCCGCAGAAGCATAAATTGCCTTCCACAAAAAATAAATCAAAACAAGATAAACAAGATTTCCAAAAAGCGTTACAAAAGTTCCAAGCCTGTAATGAAGCTTTTCCATCATGCCAAGCTTTGTAAGCGCAAGATATTTTCTAACATTCATAACTACGCACTCCTCTTTGCCGCATTCTCATAAATCTTCTTAATAACCTCTTCCGTAGAAATATCCTCCAGCCGAATATCCTTAATGCCACCCCTTTTCTGAAAGTCCGCAATAACAGACATAACATCAGTTTTAGATTCATCAACAACAATGTGCTGCCAGCCGCCATCAGCCATATTCAGATGAAGTGTACGGTAAGAACCAAAGTAATGTTTAAGATGTTCAATGTCGTTGTCATAAATCATGCTGCCGTGATCAATAATGATAATTCTCTGGCAAAGCGCATCAACGTCTCCCATATCGTGAGTAGTCAAAATTACAGTTGTATTTTTTTCTTTGTTCAGCCCCTTTATAAGCTGGCGGATTTTTGCCTTCATCGCAACATCAAGACCAATAGTAGGCTCATCCAGAAAAACAATTTTAGGATTATGCAAAAATGCCGCAAGAATATCACTCAAAGTACGCTGCCCCAAAGACATCTGACGCACAGGCTTATGCAGCAAATTTTCAATATCTGCAAGCTCGCGGTAAAGCTCAAGCATTCTTTCATAATCTGCAGTCGGAATCATGTAGATTTCCTTAAGCAACTTGAATGATTCAATAAGCGGAAGCGACCACCAGAGCTGACTCCTCTGCCCGAATACAACACCGATATTTTCTGCATTGCGCGTTCTGTTTTTGTAAGGCACAGTTCCGTTTACAAGAATCTCGCCGCGAGTTGGCTCCAGCACCCCAGACATCATTTTTATAGTAGTAGATTTTCCAGCGCCATTAGGACCAAGATACCCCACAATTTCGCCAGCCTTTATATTCATAGAAATATTATCAACCGCAGTAACAGTTTTATAATCCCGCGAAAACAAATCACGAATACTGCCCTTAAGTCCTTCGTGCCTGTTCAGAACCTTAAACTCCTTTACAACGTTTTTCATTTCGATGATGTTTTGTTCCATATATTTCCTCCTATGACATTCCGTCATTGCGAGCAAAGCGTGGCAATCTACTTATTACAATACATTCTCATTGTGGATTGCCACGCCTGCGGCTCGCAATGACGATATCCCTTGAAGTTCTAACTAAATCGCATTATACTCATCTTATCTGTGTAAGAAAATTATTATTTTTACTTATTTTTATAACAATTTTTAGCATAATTTGTAATTTTGTTATAATTTTACACACAAACAAGGGGTATTTTACATGATAATTGCAAAACGCGGTATAATCATGAAGCGCAAGGACGGTTCCGAAATTGTTAATTACAACGACGATTCGTTTCCTTCTTACATTCACGACGGCTATGTATATCCGGGCTGCAGCTGGGAGCGAGTACCCCACTATCATCAGGATGTAGAATTTCTTTCTGTTTATTCCGGCTCAATGGGCTATTCTGTAGACGGTGTAAATATGACGCTAAATAAAGGCGACACAATTTTTGTAAATTCAGAGCGCATCCACTACTCCTTTGCAACTCTTGACCGGGTTACCTCTTACTACATTGCAGTAATGCATCCAAGGATCATCAATTCCTCATTCGCAGTAGAAACAAAAGCAATCAATCCAATCATTACAGACAAGAGCATTCCCTTCATTCATTTTAAGGCAGATGATTTTGACGGACCTGCAATTCAGAACATCCTTAAAAACATGTGCAAGGATGCAGTAGACAACGAGTTTTTAATTACAAAAGGATTTTTTGAGCTGTGGGATATTATCATGCACCGTTTTACAGATGCATACAGAGTTCACATCAGTCACATCGAAAATGCAGACAGCCACAACGCCAGCCTAAAAGAAATGATGCTTTTTATAGACGAGCACTACAACGAACAAATTACGCTTAAGGATATTTCAAAAGCAGGCGGAGTAAGTCAGAGTCTTTGTAATCAGATTTTCAACAAATTAACAGAAAAGACTCCGGTAGAATATCTTCTTCATTACCGGAGCCGTAAAGTTGCCGATTTACTTCAGGCAGGAAATATGAGTATGTCAGAAATTGCAGAAATCACAGGCTTTTCGGGTGCAAGCTACATGGCCGAAACTTTTAAGAAGTTTTACAAAATGTCGCCACGCGATTTCCGCAAATCCTTAAAAAAATAAAATTATTTGCTCATTCTGTAAATTTCCAGCATATCTTCTTCTTTTAAGAATCTTGCCGAACCTTTACCGCCGTCAACTCCGACAGCGCATTTATGAGCCATAAGCTTAAGGTCTTCTTCGGTTGCATTAACACCAAGCTCGCGGAGATTTGTAGGCATCTTTATTTCGCGGTAGAAATCTTCCATTGCCTCAATTCCCTTAAGAGCGATTTCTTCATCTGTACCGTTTGCAGGAACACCCATAACATTGATTGCAAATCTCTTAAAACGTGGAAGACAGTTTTTATAAACATAACGTGCCCAGCTTCCCCAGATTGCAGCAAGTCCTGCGCCGTGAGCAACATCATAAAGACCGCCAAGCTCGTGCTCAAGCTTATGAGTCATCCAGTCACCGCCATCGTTTCCGCAGCCAGTAAGTCCATTGTGAGAAAGGCTTCCTGCCCACATAACTTCTGCACGTGCATCATAATTTGTAGGATCCTTTACAAGAATCTTTGCATTTTCTTTTACAGTACGGAGCAAAGCTTCTGCCATAGAATCTGTAATTTCCATGTTTCCGCCGTTTGTAAAATAGCGCTCCATTGTGTGCATCATAATATCTGTACAACCGCAGGCGGTCTGATAATCAGGCAAAGTCATTGTAAGTTCAGGATTCAAAATTGCAAACTTAGGACGTCCAAAGTCGCTTGAATATCCGCGTTTAACAAGTCCTTCTTCCTTTGTGATTACAGAAGAATCACTCATTTCGCTACCAGTTGCAGCAAGAGTAAGAATTACGCCGAGAGGCATGCAGCCTTTTACAGTTCGCTTGTAATCATAAAAATCCCAGACATCGCCGTCGTTCATAACGCCATAACCGATTGCCTTTGCAGAGTCAATTGCACTACCGCCGCCTACAGCAAGCAGAAAATCAATTCCTTCTTTTTTGCAAAGCTCAATTCCTTCGTAAACAAGACTCAAATGTGGATTTGGTACAGCGCCGCCAAGCTTAACATAAGGAATACCAGCCTTATCAAGCTGATCAGTTACTCGCTGCATAAGTCCGGAGCGGATAACCGAGCCGCCGCCATAATGAATCAAAACCTTCTTTCCGCCAAACTCTTTGATGAGCTCGGCAACCTTGTCTTCTGTGTTCTTTCCGAACAGAACTTTTGTTGGTGTATAATATTTAAAGTCGAACATTTTTTCCTCCTATCTTTTCCAATTTTCACTAATAATTATACCCCACAATTGCCCGGAAATGTAGAAATTTTATCTATGAGAATAGGAAAAATATATTGATTTTGTTACACTTTGATTTTACCGCTCAGGATTTCCTTGTAGTCGGCCAGATTTTTGCGCAAAAGTGTCGGAATATTCAACTCGTACGGACAACGCTTAAGACACGCACCGCAGTCAATGCACTTTTCAATTTTAAACATTTCTTCCTGCCAGTGAGGAGTAAGCCAGTCTTTAGAAGGCGCCCGACGGATCATCTGACTCATACGCGCACACTGATTAATCGTAATTTCTACAGAACACGGCATACAGTAACCGCAGCCACGGCAGAATTCTCCAAGCAGTTCATCGCGGTCACTCTGAATAATTGATTTAAGCTCATCAGTCAACTCTGGTTCATTTTCAAAAAAGTCCAGCCATTGTTCAAGCTCACTAAGCCTTTGGATTCCCCAGATTGGCAAAACCGGATACTGCAGCATAAAAGCCATACATGCACGCGCATTTGTTAAAAGCCCGCCGGACAACCCCTTCATAGCAATAAAGCCAACATTATTTTTACGGCAAGTTTCTACAAGCGCAATGTCGCGTTCCGTTGCAAGATACGAAAAAGGAAACTGCAGCGTTTCATACAAACCGCTCTGTGCAATTTCTTCTGCAATTCCTATTTTGTGAGCAGTAATTCCTATGTGACGGATTTTTCCCTGAGCCTTTGCTTCCAGCAGTGCCTCATAAAGGCCTGTTCCATCACCCGGGCGATAACACTGCTTTACGCAATGAAGCTGGTATATATCAACATAGTCTGTTCTAAGATTCCGCAAAGAAGTTTCAAGGTCTTCCTTGAGTTTCTCGGGAGTTGTTGCAGTAGTTTTTGTCGCAATGAAAATTTTGTCACGACTGTAATTGGGGTGCCTGAGCCTGTCGAAGGCCTCCCCCATTTTGATTTCACTATCCGAATAAGCACGCGCCGTATCAAAAAAAGTCATGCCGCCGTCATAAGCCCTGTGAAGGATTTCTACAGCAGTATCCATATCAACGCGCTGAACAGGAAGCGCACCAAATGCATTTTGAGGAGTCGTGATTCCAGTCGAACCCAAAGTGATTGTTTTCATAACTTTGATTATATCATAGCCCGCTGTATTTTGATATACTTAAACAAAGGGGCAGAAAATGTTCATTAAACAAGTGACAGAATGTGAAGAAAAAAAATCAATAACAAGATTCATTCTTGAAGCATTGCCAGACTGGTTTGCAGTAAAAGAATCTCGCGAAAAATATATAGAAGAAAGTCCAGAACAACTCTTTTTTGCAGCTTATGAAAATGATAAGCCAGCAGGCTTTTTATACTTGAAAGAAACAGGCAAAGAAACTGTTGAACTTGCGGTTATGGGAGTCCTCAAGGAATATCACAGGAAAGGAATTGGCCGTAAGCTTTTTGAAGCAGCAAAAGAATGTGCTGTAAAAAACGGTTATGAATTCATGCAGGTAAAAACTGTAAAAATGGGAATATATGAAGATTATGATGCAACAAATCTCTTTTATAAGAGTTTAGGTTTTAAGGAGCTTGAAGTATTTCCAACCCTATGGGATGAAGCAAATCCCTGCCAGATTTATATAATGGGATTAAACAAATGAAAACACTTTTTACAATTGATTTGAAAAACTACAAAGACAACTGGCAGCGCTCCAGACGAGATTCTGCACGGGCCATAATCCACATGGGATCAGACAAGCTTGCTCTTGTTTATGCAACCAAGCTCGGATACTATAAGTTCCCCGGCGGCGGCATAAAAGAAAATGAAGATAAAGTTGAAGCCCTCATACGCGAGGTACAGGAAGAAGTAGGACTTGTAGTTATTCCGCAGACTGTAAAAGAATACGGTGTTGTTCATCGTTACCAGAAATCAGGAAAAACACCGGATACAATTTTTGAACAGGATAACTTTTATTACGAATGTCAGGTTGAAGACAAAAAAATAAATCAAACGCTCGATGACTACGAAGACGAGGCAGGCTTTGAACTGCGTATTGTTTCCATAAAAGAAGCATTGGAAGCAAACTTAAAATACCGCGACACAAATGACTTTAATATTGCTATGATTGCCCGCGACACCCGAACGCTTGCCATGATGCTTGGAGTACCGGTTGAACCGTCGCGCTGTATGGCAGAATTACTTTTTAATGAAGGTGTTGCAAAAAATCCGGGTCTATGGCGCGAACACAGCCTTGCAGTAGCCAGAGCCGCAGAAAAAATTGCTCTTGCAGTAAATCAAAATTGCGGTCAGGAAAAATTAGATCCGGACAAAGCATATATTTACGGACTTCTCCACGACATTGGACGCCAGCAAGGCTACACTTATATTGCACATGTTTACGACGGTTATCATTTTTTAATGTCGCTTGGTTACGAGAATGCTGCACGAATCTGCCTTACTCATTCGTTCAATCTTCAGACAACAGAAGATTACATAGGAAAAATTGACATCACGCCCGAACAGATGGAAGAAATAAAAACGCTTCTTGCCGACGTAAAATACGATGACTACGACCGGCTCATTCAGCTTCTCGATTCAACCTGCGGAGCAGACGGCACCCAGAATCTTGAACAGCGCATGGGCGATGTAAAAGCCCGCTACGGATATTACCCGCAGCCAAAATGGGACAAAAACTTTGAGCTTAAAGCATATTTCGAAAAACTTGCCGGCCGCGATTTATATGAAATCATCCGCAGAAAAGGCCTCATTCTCGAAGGTGGCGCAATGCGCGGAATGTTTACCTCCGGCGTTCTTGATGTCTTTCTGGAAAACGGAATAACCTTTGACGGCGCAATTGGAGTTTCTGCAGGCGCAACCTTTGGCTGCAATTTTAAATCCCGTCAGCCGGGAAGAGCAATCCGCTACAACAAACGTTTTGCCCGTGACTGGCGATACTGCTCAATACGTTCACTCATTCTTACAGGCGACATGTATGGTGCCCGATTCTGCTACGACACTCTTCCAAATAAACTCGACATTTTTGACCGCAAAACCTACCAGGAAAATCCAATGGAATTTTATTGTGTAGCTTCTGACTGCAAAACAGGAAAGCCAGTTTATAAAATGCTCCAAACCTGCGACCAGAACGAGCTCACTTGGATGCGCGCAAGTGCTTCAATGCCTCTGGTTAGTCGCGTAGTCAGCCTAGACGGATACAAGCTGCTCGACGGAGGAATGACAGATTCAATTCCGCTCAAATATTTTGAAAGCATCGGCTATAACCGCAACGTTGTAATTCTTACCCAGCCACGCGAATACCGCAAAAAACCCGCAAGCCTTATGTGGCTTATGAAAATCATGTTGCACAAATATCCGCTGCTCGTAGAAGCAATGCGCAAGCGTCCCGACACGTACAACGAAGAAACAACCTATGTTTTTGAAAAAGCCGATAAAGGAGAAGTTTTTGTAATCTGCCCTGAAAAGCCATTAGGAATCAGCCGCACCGAAAATAACGTCGACGAGCTCCAGCGCGTATATGACCTGGGCCGCCAAACCGCAACCAGGCTTCTTCCAAAAATTAAAGAGTTTCTTTCCAAAACTGAATAACAGGAGAGCCTATGACAATCCTTGAATATTCTGAATGTAACAGTATACAAAAATCGCACTGGCTGGAACAAATTAAAAAAGCAGACTGGCGTGCCGCTGAATATTTAGCAAACATTTTGGAAAACGATGAATTTTATAAAATCTACGGTTCTTCGAGCAAATTATTTCTTTTAGCAGAAAACGAAAATCTAATTTCATTCTGTACTTTTACAGAAAAAGATGATATTCCCCACACCGAGTTTTCGCCCTGGATAGGATTTGTCTATACTTTTCCACAATATCGCGGCAAGCGAATGATGGGCGTTCTTTTTAATCATATTTTTGATATTGCAAAATCGCAGAGAATTAATTCAATTTATATCTCCACCCACGACAAAGGCATTTACGAAAAATACGATTTTACTTTTTTCCAGACAATGAATGATTCTCGCGGAGAACAGTCCCGCATTTACAAAATTACTTTTGAATAAAAAGGAGGGCGGAGCCCCGCCCTGTTATGTTGTGTCTCCTGTCAAGAGCAAAAACAGGAAAAGATTCTCGGCAATTTACCAACTCTGTTATTCTTGTATCACGGATGAGTAATCCGCCTTTAGGTCAATTGATTCGCCAAAGTTCTTTTCGTCTACGCTCAGGCATAACACTTCAATTACTTAAATGTCGCCTACAAAGGGCGGTCAAAGATAACTATCTTTGTCGTCCTGTTTTTGCTCCAAATAGGATTTAGCTCTTTTTAAACTTGATAAAAACTCCCCTTTTTTCACACACTTTCTTAATTTATATTGAGTCTCAGGCAATATGATTAGTCATCATGCCCCAGACAAAACATGCTAGTTCTCGTGCACCCGCAGTAGAAGCAACGTTAGCCGGTTTTCCACGCATCTCAAGTCTCAGTATTTTATTCCGTAGACGTAGTCGACATTTATCTGCATATGCTATGACAAGCGGATCTTGACCTTCCTGACGTTGTTTCATCCGTTTTGATTTTTCGCCTCTTGGATTGGATCGTTTTATACTTTTTGCACTTTCCATAAATAATCGTCTCAAATACCGATTACCTGATTTCGTTATACCAAGACGTTTTTCCTTTCCTCCAGAAGAACTTTCTCCAACTGTTAGTCCTACATAATTTGAAAAATCCCATGCACGACCAAATCTCATAAAATCCCCAACCTCCGATACAATTGAAATTGCTGACAGTTTATCTATTCCACAAAAACAAACAAGCCTCTCGACTTTTGTCTTTACTTCATCATCCTTTGAAATATCTTCTAGTCTTTTTTCAACAGCTCTTAATCTTGATTCAAGAGTATATACAGAAATAAGATATTCGTTAAAAGCTTCCTGCAGATATAATTCATCAAAAGTCACTTTTTTTAACCACAGCCTATGCTCTTTTGTCCAATATGTTTTTTCAAATACTTTTCCCTGTCGCAAAAGAAATAACAACAGTATTTGTTTTGCAGTTTTTAACTCATTCATAAGACTTCTTCTCATACGACAGAATTCTTTTATGGCTTCTTCTTTTTTTGTTGAAAGATGCACTGGACTATAATCTTTAGTAAACAGAGCTTTAGCCAGATGCTTTGCATCCACTCTGTCGTTTTTAACTTTATTACCACTGCTGCGTTTCAGAGAAGTTGGAGCCATTATTACACAGGCGATATCTGCTCTCAGTAGTTCTCTGCAAAGTCCAAAACCTGTTGGACCTGCTTCATATCCACAAACAAAAACGACATCATCTTCAAACTGTTCTTTTACACTGTTTAAATATTTAAAAACATTCGATGTTATTGCTTTCATCTTGTGTTCATACATGTACCTGTCCTCTCTTGGATCATAGCAGCATACTGAATAAGTTTCCTTGTGGACATCCATTCCTACATAAATTATAATTTCCATGTTGTGTCTCCTTTTGCATTTTGGTAATGCTTCCTTTTGGATTGTTTTCTTTGTCTCCATTGTGAAGCTAAATCCATGTTTTTGCAAACCAGGAGACACAACATATTGTCT
>JAGCTZ010000030.1 GCA_017963165.1 Treponema sp. | reverse complement strand
TGCGAAGGCTGCCCGTTCAGAGAGTTATGTACAAAATCTGAATATGGCAGAGTGATTCAAAGAAACGGGCACTGGCTTGAACAGAAAGCAAAAGTAAAAGAACTTCTTTCTAGTGAAGAATATAAAACTCTTATGAAAAAACGTTCTACTGAATGTGAAACTGTCTTTGGCCAGACAAAAGGCAATTTAAAATTCAGGCGATTTCATCTTCGGGGAAAAGAAAAAGTTGGAACTGAATGGGGATTACTGATGCTGGGATATGATTTCAAGCAGCTGATTCGATTAATAAACGCCTAAGAAAAAAAAACAATAAACGAAAATCTACAAAAATCATTTAAACATAAAAAAGGCTGCCCTTTTTGAAGTCTTTAATTACTTCCAGGACAGCCCCTTCTTTTTTTTAACATAACAAGCACGATGATAACAAATTAACTGAGTTCCATAACTCAAGTTTTATAAATTGACTACAACTCTATTCTATGTTAAAATAGTATAATTATTTTAAATCTAAATACAAAAGGGTAATAATATGAAAAAAGGTGTTCTTTACACATTCGGTGCGTCAATCATTCTTATAATATGTTTTATCGCATTCGTACTTCCATCATCTTTATCAAAAGCAGCAGACCAGCAGGAAGGTCTTGTATTTGGTAAATACAATGGCAAAAAAATCGTTTATGAATACGGATCTGATTTTACTAATTTTCTTTCTCAGTATGCTCAGATGATTCGAAATCAGGGACAGGAAATTACAGAGTCTAATCAGTACACACTTTACAGCTATTCTTTCAACTCTACTGTTGTAAAATATGCTCAGGAAGATGCTCTTAAGCAGGCTGGTTATGAAGTTCCACAGGATTCTATTAATCTTCAGCTTAAAAACTATTTTTCTGATTCAGACGGCAAGTTTTCTATGAAAGCTTATAAGCAGGCAGATCCTTCTTACATCGAAAGCCTTACAGACAGCATTAAAGAATCTTTGTATACAGGCCGCTATTATGATGACAACTTTGGTTCTACAGAAAAATTCGGCAATAACACACTTTATGGTCTTAAAGTTTCTAATGCAGAACTTGATTTTGTAAAAGCTTTTGGTGGTGAAAAAAGAACTTTCAAAATGGTTAAGTTCACAACTGCTAACTATCCGGAAGAAGAACAGATTAAGTTTGGAAAAAATAATCCAGAAAAGTTTTCAAAGCATGATTTGTCTATAATTACTGTTGATACAAAGGATATTGCAAACAAGGTTGTTTCTCGTATCGAAAAGGGACAGATTACTTTTGAAGATGCTATTGCTGAATATTCAGAGAAAAACTACAGCGACTCAGATGGCAAGCTTACTAACAATGCTTTCTATCAGATTCAGAACATTCTTAATGACAAGGAAGAAGTTGAAAAAATCACTTCTCTTGGCGTTGGAGAAACAAGTGAAGTAATTCAGACTCTTATGGGCTATTCAATTTTCAAATGTGACGGCGCTTCTACAGCTCCTGATTTTGATTCAGAAGATACTCTTAAGAGCGTTCAGAACTACATCAGTACATATGAAACTTCTGTAATCGAAGATTACTTTACAAACATTGCAAAGAACTTTGTAAAAGAAGCAAAGGCTTCTGATATCGATACAGCCGCTGCTTCTTATGAAAATGCTTCTATCATCGATCTTCCAGCTTTCCCATTGAATTATGGTTCTTCTCCACTCTATGATAAGATGGATTCAAGCGCTGTTTCAGATCTTACAACTGCAGCCGAAAATGAAGATTTCCTTACACAGGCTTTCTCTTTGAAGGTTGATGATTATTCTGATCCAATTATTCTTAATGGAAATATTGTTGTACTCAAGCTTACAGACATTGAAAAGAATGAACCGGCAGAAGATGCTGAACCTGTTGATTACAATTCAAAGTTTGTTGAGTTTGACCAGTCAACTTCACAGGCTGTTGTTTTCCAGAGTCCAAAACTTGAAAACAACTTTATCACAGTTTATTTCGACAACTTTATTAACACAAGCTATTAATTTTGGAAGATAGAATAAATGCCGGAGATAATCTGGCAGCAACAGATGAAACAAAGCCCTGTCTCGTTCAAACGGCACAGGGCTTTACTGTTTCCTATAAACAAAAGTTACTTTATTCAAAATACGCTCCACAAAAAGCAATCCTGAATCTTATACAAAATCTTGATATTTTACCTCAAACTGTTATTCTTTGTGTTTCTCCTGTGCTTTCTTATGGTTTGAAGGAGCTTTCCGAAAAGCTTCCGCAAGACAGTTTGATGCTTGGCTGTGAATACGAACCCGAATTATACAGCTTTATTACGACGCAGAATCAACAGGATTTTTCTGAATTAAAGAATTTTTCTTTTTTGACACATGAGGAATTACTTGAACTTGGCCCTCTTCTTTCGACACGAAATGTAGTTTTAAAAAGTGGTTTTGCACTACCCCAGCCCGGCACATTTAGACGAATTATAAAAATTGATTTTTCTGCAGGTGCACAATTTTCCGGACAGCTTTATGATAAGGTCCTTGAAAATGCAACAAATGCTTTAATGACCTTTTGGACAAACAGGGTTACGCTTGTAAAATTCGGGCGAAAATACAGCACAAACTTTTTTAAGAATCTTGCTTATTCACAAAAGACTGTTCCTATTCAAAATTATTTTTCTAAAATTGAAAAACCTATTTTTGTTTTTGGCGCAGGAGAATCTGCCGCACAGGGAATTGAATTACTTAAACAGAAGAAAAAAAACGGGGACAACTTAAAAGAGTCCTTTTTTATACTTTGCGCAGATACAGCACTTCAACCGCTTATTTCACAGGAAATTATTCCTGATGGAGTTTTTATAGAAGAAGCCCAGAATGTAATTTCTAAATGCTTTATAGGTACACAAACTTCGGGCATACACATTTTTGCAGGACTTTCGTCGCTACATTCAATTACACGATTTTTTAAACCTGAACAGATAAGTTTTTTTACAACAGAATATATTCAGGCTGGCTTTATTGACAGATTTGAAAAAATGGGGATTCTCCCTCCTAAAAATAAACCGTTTGGTTCTGTTGGAATTACTACATATTATTACGCAACTGTTTTCCGAAAGGATGATTCAATTCCAGTTTACACTTACGGGCTTGATTTTGCTTATTCTGCAGGCCGCACACATACAAAAGGAACAATGGCAGATAATGCAAGATTTATGTCAAACAGTCGTATTAAGCCTGATCCGAATTATTCTGCAGCGTTTTGTGAACCGGCATTTGAAAAAAGTTCTTATGATGACGGCGTAATCAAAATGTACACTACTCCGATAATGGCAAGATATGATGCAATTATGACGGACCTTCAATCTACTGCTGCCCTTCGACAAGCTCAGGGACCCCAAGTTGCAACTCAGGGACCTCAAGTTGCAACTCAGGGACCCAAAATTGCAACTCAGGGCCAGCAGCCTGAAACATCCGGGGTTCCTGAGACTAAAACTTTCGGGGTTCCTGAGACTAAAACATCCGGGGTTCCTGAGACTAAAACTTTCGGGGTTCCTGAGCCTGTCGAAGGACCCAACAAAATTTCCATCGTCCTACAACAAGAAGCCGCATCTTTACAAGAATTAAAATCCTTACTAACCGGCCAGAAAAAAATTGCACCAGATAAAATTGAACAGGAAATAACAAAACTTATCCAGGAAAAAGAATATCTTTATTTGCACTTCCCAGATGGACATAAGTTCCAATACAACCAGTCATTTTTAAACCGAATACGCGTGGAAGTGGATTATTTCTTAAAGATAATGAACTAAAAAAGGTAAACCTAAAAATTGCTTTCGCAATTTTTTTAACGGTTTGCTATTGAACACCGGCCGCCAGCGGCCTTACACATCATCATTCTCTTTAAGAACAGCCAAAAATGCACTCTGCGGTAACTCTACATCACCAATCATCTTCATGCGCTTTTTACCTTCCTTCTGTTTTTCAAGAAGCTTGCGTTTACGTGTAATATCACCACCATAACATTTTGCAAGAACATCCTTTCGTACAGGATTTACAGTTTCGCGCGCAATAATCTGGCTTCCAATTGCACCCTGAATTGCTACCTTAAACTGCTGGCGTGCAATTTCGCCCTTAAGTCGTTCACAAACCTTGCGTGCTCTGTCTACAGCGTTAGCTTTGAATGTAAGCAGCGACAAGGCATCGACCATCTTTCCATTCAAAAGAATATCAACCTTTACAAGATCTGTTGGTCTGTAGCCTATAACTTCATAATCAAACGAAGCATAACCACGACTGTAGCTTTTAAGTCGGTCATAAAAATCAAACAAAACTTCGCTTAAAGGCATTTCGTAAGAAAGCTCAACACGCTTTGTATCAAGATACTGCATATTTGTCTGAACACCACGTTTTTCGGTACATAGCGCCATTATAGAACCAAGATATTCTGATGGTGTAATAATAGAAGCTTTAATATATGGTTCTTCTGCATCGGCAATTCGCCCCTGCGGATATTCCGAAGGATTATCAATATACATATCTTCGCCATTCTGAAGATGCAAGAGATAGCGTACCGATGGAGCTGTAAAAATTACTGCCTGGTCAAAATCGCGTTCAAGTCGTTCCTGAACAATTTCAAGATGAAGAAGCCCAAGAAATCCGCAGCGGAAACCATTTCCAAGCGCAAGAGAATTATCTTTTTCATAAACAAGACTTGCATCATTGAGTTTGAGTTTTTCCATACTGTCTTTAAGCTCTTCGTAATCATTGGAATCCATTGGATAAATAGAAGAATAAACTACAGGCTTAACTTCCTTAAAACCAGGTAAAGGTTCATCAACACCATTTGCTACAGAAGTAATTGTATCACCAACCTTTACATCACTTACAGTTTTAAGTCCCGAAATAATATAACCAACGTCTCCAGCTTCCAGCACACCTGTTTCTTCATAATTAATCTTAAAAATACCGCACTGTTCTACTTTGTATTCACGACCGCTGCTCATCATTTTAATAAGGTCACCAGTCTTAAGTCGTCCTTCCATTACACGCACGTGAACAACTACTCCACGATATACATCGTAGTGGCAGTCAAAAATAAGGGCGGCAAGTTTTCCGTTTGGATCGCCAGTAGGAGCAGGAAACTTTGTTACAATTGCTTCCATAAGCTCGTCTATACCTTCTCCAGTTTTAGCAGAAACACACATTGCATCATTTGAATCAAGTCCAAGCTCGTTATCTATCTGAGCTTTGCACGAAGGAATATCGGCAGAAGCAAGGTCAATTTTATTGATTACAGGCACCATTGTAAGATCATGTTCAAGTGCCATATACATATTTGAAACAGTTTGACTTTCTACGCCCTGAGTTGCATCAATTAAAAGCAGCGCACCTTCACATGAAGCAATTGCACGGGAAACCTCATAAGAAAAATCTACGTGGCCCGGAGTGTCTACAAAATTCAGTTCGTAATCGTGACCATCCTTCGCATGATACGGGATTGTTACAGCCTGGCTTTTTATTGTAATTCCACGCTCGCGTTCAATATCCATATTATCAAGAATCTGATTCATCATCTTGCGGTCATCAATAATTTTGGCCTTTTGAATGAGTCTGTCAGAAAGTGTTGATTTTCCGTGGTCTATATGAGCGACAATACAAAAATTGCGCTTGTACTTCATTTCCGTCATTTTGTTCTACCTTAGAAATAATTTGGATTGTCGTAAGAAGCAGAAAGTCCCATCTGAATATCAAGGAGTCCATGCTTTCTGCGTTCTATAGTAATCAAAGCAGAAAAGACTTCATTCCTGTCATCAAGATAAACATCCTGCAGTTCAAGGTTGTCGTTTTCCGAAAAACCATTCTGATCTGCAACGCTTCCTTCTATAACATACTCTATTCTATATGATTTTTTGTTTGTTGTCGACGAACGAACCATTTTTATTCCTAAAATTGGAATAAAGGAATCGTCCACAAAATCACTTTCGAAAACTTCTTTTAAAGGTGCAGCTGGGCGGGTTTCCAGATAAATAAGGCAATTCTTTTCAAATCCGTCGCGCAAATATCTGCATTCAAGAATTGTGCCTGATTCATACTTCATAAAAAGCTGCTGCAAATTTTCCAGATTTGTTATTTCTACCCCATCAACATTTGTGATTACATCATCAATTTTTAAGCCGCTGTAACTTGCTGAGCCACCCGGCATTACATATTGAACTTCGAGTCCCTTTTCTTCATTTCGAATTTTAAGGGTGTGCCCGTATGCACCAAGCCAGCTGTGCTTTACTTCTTCGCCCTTGTACAAAAGCGGAAGCTCCTGCTTAAGATATTCAACAGGAATTGCAAAATTTAATCCCTGATATTGAATAAGTCCTGCAAAAACAATTGCCTGTACCTTGTTGTTAGCGTCAATTAACGGACCGCCAGAGTTTCCAGAATTAACGGCTGCATCTATCTGAAAAACTTTTCCCATTGTAAAAAGAGTTCTTGAAGTAGAAGAAATAATTCCGCGGGTAAGAGTTCCTTCAAGCCCAAGCGGTGTTCCAATTGCAGAAACAGAATCTCCAAGCTTTAAGTCGGAACTGGAACCAAGTTCAAAAACATATTCCGGTTCAATTTCAACTTTTAAAAGTGCAAGGTCAATTATAGGGTCATAACCAATTATCTTGGCAGGAATCTTTTTTTCAATATCAGATGGAAGCTTTATATAAAGCTTGCAGGTTGTTTTTCGTTTTGGATTCACCATCTCGGCAATAACATGATGGTTTGTTATGATATAACCACGCTTATCAATAAAAAATCCGGAGCCAATAACTATATCTGCGTAACCCGCACCATTTTCCACCTTGTAGCCCTGATCGACCCAAACAGTAACTGTTGCATTTATACAATCTGCCGGAGTTTCAGGAAGCTTTTCTTTATCAACAGTAAATCCCGGAACATCAGAATAAAACTGCTTTTCGCAGGAAGAAAATTTTTGTGTATTACCAAGTGATTTATATAAACGCATAGCAAGCGAATAATCATTTTCCTTTTCGGCTTTTTCTGCCTGGGCAAGTACAACTGCTTTGCATTCTTCTATTATTTCTTCATCGCCTAAAAGATACGCACGAAATAAAGCCTTTGTACTTTCGGTTTCTTCCATTGCACGAATTGTATTTATTTCATTTTCAATTACATCTTTATCTGTATAATCAAGTGGCTGCTGAACGCTCTGTGGCTGTTTAATAGTTTTACATGAAGCAAAACAAAAAATCAAAAGAGAAAGAAATAAAGCTTTTTTTATGCGGAGCAATGCAGGTGTCATTCTTCATCCTGAACTTGAGCTGGAGGAAGTATTCTGCAGAAATAAGCACCGCCTATTTTTATTACTGTAAGACGACCCTGTTCGCCATCATCAACAAGCTGAACTGCACCGTTTTCAAGGCCGTTATTTATAACTTTAAGTATTAGCTGTTCCTGTTCTGCAGTACCGGACTGACCAACCCAATACAAGGCTTGATTTTTTCCGGCAGTAACAGCAATTTCTTCCTGGCCGTAACGCATGTTCAAAGGAATACCATTTTCGCTATGAAGAGAAATATAACCGTCCTGAATATAAGAACCTGTTCCCGCAACATAAAGAATTGTTTCTTCTACAAGCTTATCATCCTGCGAATCTGGATAGCGGATATATTCATAATCAATTACACCATCACCGTCTGAATCGAAAGAAGAAATTTTTCCGTTATTACCAAGATACTGTTCTGAAAATTCTATGTTTGTGTCGCCGTTGCGGTCAAGCTCAACCTTTTTAAGATAAAGCCGTTCGCTGAATGTATTTTCACCAAAAATATTTTTTATAAGTTGAACATCATCCGGATTTGTATATTTGTTTTGAGAATCAACATCGTAGGTTTCGGCAGTTTCGTAAGTTCCGTCATTATCGGAATCGACATAGCGTACAAAAGGATAACCTGGTTCAATTGTTGCATAAGCATATTTATAACCTGAATTCATAAATACTGCAAAAACAGGGCGCCCTTCAAAAACTGTATAAATAACTCTTGAATCATTACGCTCCTTTGTTCCCAGCTCAACCGAAGAAGCACGTCTTGCAAGCACATACGAATCCGGATATTCAATTTCGCTGTCTATAAATGGAATATAAAAGTCTGTATTAAAACGTGAAAAAAGTGTATCAACATTCATTTCAAAAGGATTGTAAGTGTAATCAAAGCTTAAGAAATGATATACATTGCCGTTTGTATTATCTACAACTCTGCCTACATTCGGGAATTCGTCATAATAAAGATTTATTTTTCCACCGTCAAAAATTACCGACAAAGGAGAACCAAAATCACAGGTTGCATAAAGTTCTGTAACTCCATCGGAATTACCATCATAAAGGATTGTTTTTGCGCGTCCTCTTTCATATGTTACTGTAAGCTCGTTCAAAAGATCAAGGTCGCTGTCAATGTAAACAATTCCTTCCAATGCAGTAAGCTGTTCTCCAAAGCTCTGAACAAGTGCTTCATCTGTAAGCAAAAGGCCAAAGCTTTCGAGCAATGAAAGTGTGTATGTTTTATTTGAAGCTTCAAAGAAAAGATTAAAAGCTTTTTCTTCTGTAATTATTCCTGCTTTAAGTGCAGCATAAGCAAACAAAGGACTGTTCTGATTTTTTTCGCCTACAGCCTTTAACAATCGCTGCTGCTGCTCGCCCTGGCAGAAAAGCAGCGCAATAATTTCCATTGTAACATCCTGAGTATTATAATCAGGAATTTTTGCTATATAAGAATCAGCAATTGTCTGAACAAGCTCCGGGATTTCATAAGGAGAACCGGAACGTTCTGCATAATTCATAAATGCAAATTCAAACATAAAGAAAAGCTCTGGGAAACGTGAATCCTTTGGATAGATTTTTCTGGAAGAATTAAGCCTTGCTCTTGCCTGGCTTATAGAATCTGCTGTCCCCATTCTGTAATAATTTTTGATTCTAATGAATTCGGAATCGGCAGAATATAAAAGCGGCTCCATATCAAGCACAGCAATTGATTCATCATAAAGGCCTGTATCGCAAAGCATGTCTGCATAAAGAATGCGGGCACTGTTTTTTGTATAATTAACCCAGTTATCTTTTGTAAAAGATTCTTTTATTGTCTGGATTACCTGTGCTTTAGTATAACCAAGATTGCTTTGAGCAGCAGCCTTTACATAAAAAAGATCCGAAATAGTATCATCATAAGAAAGACCAAGCTCTGCCTGACTAAGCGCATTCTGCCAGTCATTGTTAAGCATAAAATTTTCCGAAAGACTTAAACAGCGTTCTGCAGTTTTTCTGTTTGCCGCAACGGCACTTTTACTCTGCGCAAAAAAAGGCTGAATAGAAACAATAATAAACAGACAGAAAATTAAGAATCTACATTTTTTCATTTTTTACAATCCAATCTTTGTAGCCGATACAGCTTCCTAAAACACATAAAATTTTCTGCTCAGGTTCGTTAAGCGCCTGAACAACCGGAATAAACTGCCGCTGCGGTTGAGCAACATGCCAGTCTGCAAGAATGTCCTTTACTTTTTTAAAGCCACCGTCTGCAGTCTGAATTGAATCGTCGGTGCGCCAGCTTCTTAACAGCACAGGAAATTCAAGACCATCTGGAACAAAAACTTGTCCCCCGGGAACTTCATACATTCCGCTCTTTTGTATTATAGCAGAAAAAACTGTTTCTTTCTGTAGTTCAGACGTTTTTTTAATTAAAACGCTGTTATTCTTAAGAATTACACACAGATTTGAAAAAGATTTTACTGCATTTTTACAATTATCTTCCTTATTATTATCGGCATAATCGCATATATCCAGCAAAAAAACATAAGGAATGCGTTGTTCAAAACCAGCAGCATTTGCCGCACAAAGAAGGACCCGCTGCTTTATGGCACGTTCAAGATTATAAAAAGAAGGTCCGTCAAGCACAACTGAAACTGCGCCAGCTTCCTCTTTCTGGATTTTGGAATGTTCTTGCATAAAGGCATTTGTTATTGTCTTAAGAACTTCTGAATCGTCAAAGGCTTTCTTGGCTCCAAGAGTAACTCCCCTATCCCAGCCAGCAAAACGTTCGTTTAATAACGGAACAAGTTCATTCCGAATTCTATTTCGTAAATAAGAATTGTCATTGTTTGTATTGTCGGTGCGCCATTCAATGTTTTTTTCTTTAAGATAAGCTTCTATATTGGTGCGGTCAGTCCAAAGCAGCGGACGTACATATTTTTCACGGACGCAAGGAATACCGGTGCTTGAATCGCTTCCTGCACCCTGAAGAAATCTCATAAGGATTGTTTCAAGCTGATCATTTTTGTTATGAGCAAGACAAAGATAAGAAATATTCTGCTCATTTATAAAGCTGTCAAAGGCAGCATAACGAAGCTCTCTTGCGGCAGCTTCTATTCCAATATTCTTTTTTTGAGAAAGTGCTGCGACTTCGCCTTTTTTAAGTTCATAGATTTTTAATGTAATATCATAGCCTTGTGCACAAAGCTGTTTACAAAGAGAAGAAACATATTCAACATCGCCACAGGTTTCTTCATCGGCCCTAATATAATGATTTACAGTGATTATTTTTAATGAAACAGAAAAACGTTTACAGAGCCCGGCAAGGGATACAAGCAGTGATACAGAATCGGCACCACCAGAAACAGCCGCCCCAAGACATAAACCGTCAGCTGCAAGTCGGGAAAGGTTTACTCCACATTTTTCTAGACCTTTTAAAACGTTTGCTTCAAAATCTGACATAATAAAAAAAATCGCCATTGCGGGAATTACAACGACACGGCAATCCACACAATGACGAATTGTTGTTAATAAAAAATTAACGTGCTGGTGAAACTGTTACTAAAGGAAGTTCCTTGTCTGTAAGAACTTCTACGTTCTTATCAAGCTGCAAATCCTTTACGCGAAGTGCTTCACTAACATTGATTTTAGAAATATCAGCAACGATTGTTTCTGGAAGGTCTGCAATAACAGCCTTTACCTTAATCTGGTTGTTGCGTTCTTTCTTGAAACCACCTTTCAAAACGCCGGCTGGTGTACCAGTGTAGTGAACCTTGATGTTCATAACAAGTTTTTCGTCAGCTGCAGGTACAAAGAAATCTGCATGAAGAACCTTGTCTGTGCGGATATTGTATTCAGTATCCTTAATCAAAGCCAGGTGTTCTTTGCCGTCTACGACAAGATTGATTGAAGTTGATGGAGTAACTGTTCTCCAGATTTTGTTGAATTCAACTTCGTTTACTTCGAGCATAGTAGCTTCGCCCTTATCGTTGTACATAACGGCTGGGATACTACCTACTTGGCGAAGTTTTTTAGCAGCTGTTTTACCAGATGCAGTGCGAACTTTTGCGTTCAAAGTCTGCTTACTCATTTCGTAAAGCTCCTTATATCCTTAAAATTTTTTATTCTGCAACGCAGAAACAATTCTCCACCCAGGATTCGAACCCGGACTCTAAGCACCAAAAGCTCGTGTGCTACCATTACACCAGCGGAGAAAATTCATGTATATATATCAGTCAGCTTCCGGGCCAACTTCAACATGACCAGCTTCGTATTCTGCAACAATTTTATTCTGCAGTTCCGTTCTAAACTCTGGGCTTATTGGATGAGCTACATCCTTATATTCCCCATTTGCAGTTTTTCTGCTTGGCATAGCAATGAACAATCCGCTTTTTCCTTCAATAATCTTTACGTTATGAACTACAAAGCAGTTGTCAAAAGTTACTGTGACATAAGCACGTAACTTACCTTCATCTTCAACTTTACGAATCCTCAACTCAGTAATTTGCATACACGAATTACCTCCACTAACTTAATTTACAGCAACTGCACAAGAGCACATTTCCAGGATTGAGCAAGACGATTCATACAAGCCTCTGCCCGTTGCTTCGAGGTAAAAACCCCATATAAAGTTGAACCCGACCCTGACATATCGCAAAAGTCAGCTCCAACATTTTTTAACGCCCCCAACGCTCTTGATAAATCACTGTATCTGCTGCACAGCGAAGGTGTAAACGTATTTTTGAAATTCCATTCCGAAGGATTCTTACGATATTCCTCTTCGAGTCTTTCCAGAACGGTGTAAATTTCTCCGCAATCCAAATTCAGCCTTGAATCAACAAGTTCATAAGCCTCTTTTGTAGAACTGCTGAGTTCAGGAAACACAAGCACAAGATATAAATCAATGCGTGACTGTATTCTTTTTACTATTTCGCCACGACCAGAAACAAGAGCAGTTCCTGTTCCATCATCATCGCAATTCATAAAAAAGAAGACATCGCTTCCTGTTTTATCTGCAATATAATCAAGTTGTTTTTGCTTCAACCTGACATTACAGATTTTTTGTAAAACTCTCACCAATGCAGCGGAGTCAGAAGAACCTCCACCGAGACCACCACCAGCCGGAATCCCTTTTTTTAACACGATATGCACACCCGGCACTTTTACATCTGTAACAGTGCAAAAAGCCTCATAAGCAGAAGTGATCGTGTTGTTTTCGGGAAGCGCAAAAGACTGGCATTCAACGAAGCAACCGTGTTCCTCTTGTACAGAAACTTCCAATTCGTCGAACAATTCTATAGTTTGAAATATACTTTCTATATTATGGAACCCGTCCGACCGCTTGGGAAGAACCCGCAGATTAAAATTTACCTTGGCATACGCCTTTTCAGTATAAATTTTACTCATCAGCAAACTTTATTATACTAATTTTACGAATGTTGTCAAATGGAAACATCACTGTTCTTATACATAGAAACAACTTATAACAAATTATTATATTTAAAACGTATTAATAATAAAAAATTAGAAGTAAAGGCGACAGAATTATAAAACTTTTATGAAAAAATTATGAAAAAAATACGGAAAACGCCTTATGGATTATAAAATTTTGAAAAAGGCACTATGAAAAAATACGGAGTGGGGGTGTGTAAGGCCACTGGCGGCCGGTGTTTTATAGCAGACCGTTAAAAAAATTGCGAAAGCAATTTTTAGGTCTACTTACTTACGGGGTGTTAGGGGCAGAGCCCCTAGGAGAAGGGGTGGCGGAAGACCGCTTTTGCGGACTGGAGACAGGGGAAGGCTTTCCCCTCAGCGTACTATGCTCCACAAAGCCAAAACCCCCACTCCGCATTTTTTCATGTTGCCTACTTCAATGTTTTATAATTTTTTAATTTGCCTTCCGCATTTTTTCATACCTATAAATTCAATTGTTTTATAATCCGGAAGTCCTTAAATTTTTTAAAACTAGTTGAAAATAATATAACTTTAATATATATTTTACATAAAAGTAAACGCACTTTGCATGGGGTGGATATGTTCTCAGAGCCGGAATTAGATGAATTTTCATTATATTTAGATGATGACTTCGACGATTTTGACGAAGATTTTGATGATGATTTTGACGATGACGAAGATGATGTCCTTGACGAGTTTGACAACGAAGATGAACTTTACTACGACGATGTTTTCAAGGAAGAAGAAGATATAGACGAACCATACGATGATGTTGAGCCGGAAGATGGTTACTTTACATCACGCCACAGCAATGATGACGATGATGATATTTCCTTTATAGATAAATACGATTTATAACACTTCGGCCCTTCGCCCTTCGACAGGCTCAGGGATCCCAAGTATAGCTTAGGGACCGCGGGATCCCCGAATATTACAACTCTATTACTTTTCCTTTAAACCAAAGCTTTTCAAGATTATAGAATTCTCTTGCCTGTTCACTCATAAGGTGAACTACAATGTTTCCTAAATCAATAAGATGCCAGTCTTCGCCGTCCGGGCTTTTGCGGTTAGTTGGATGAACTTCAAGGTCATTTTCTTTAATATAATCCTTAATCTGCTTGGCAAGACCCTGCTGCTGAGTAGAGCTTGTAACAGTTACTATTACAAAATAATCTGCCCAGGAATTAAGTCCGCTTATATCAATCAGAGTAACATCCTTACCTTTTCCATCCTGCATGAGCTTTGCAATTTCAATTGCCTTTTGTTCTGTTGTTTTCATCTTTCTAGTAAGAAGCTCCAGGAATTACATATGCACCGTTAAAGTCTCTACCCAGAATAACTGTAAAGTCAACCATGCTGTCACCTGTGCTTCCATCCTCCATTTCTTCTGCCTGTTTAATATTTGTACAGCGGATAAGCTCCCCTACCTGCTTTGCAACCGATTCGTTTCCTATGTGGTCAATAATAACTGTTTCTGCATAATCGTTTGAATCTGCGTTTACAGCACTAAGAACATCATAGCTTGCATTCTGATACAAGGTTGCTGTACGTCGGGCGAGTCCCTGTGTTTTTGTTCCATTCTGTATTTCAAGAACGTATATTCTGTTTGAAATGCTTCCATCCGAAGACATAAGCATGTATGTTGTCTGTTTAACAGCTTCTTTAATAAATTCGCCGTTGTTCAATGGGAATAAAAGCTGCTGATTATCTACATTACGAAGAGAGCCTGTAATTGTCTGCTTAATGATTGATTCTGTATCAATTTCTGAAATCTGTGAATACAAAGTTTCTTTTTCATATTCAGCAAGATTTGTCTGCAGACACATAGATAACATTTTGAAATTCTGTTGTTTGTTAAAAATCTTAAAGCTCTGATCGTGAAGTCCTGTAAGGAAGGCACCCATTACATTCTGATATCTATCCTGAATTGATTCTTCTGTTTCTTCTTCATCTCTATAGCGAAGATAAACCGCAATTTTGTCGCCATCAAGGTTTACAGCCCCGGAAGGAAGCAGCCATCTTTCTCCATCGTCGGCATAACAATCAACAGGAGAAGGAATAAATACTCTTATACCACCAAACATATCGCAGAGCTTAATAAAATCATCAAGCTTTACAATTGTTGTATACGGAATCTGAATGCCAAGCATTTTCTGAACTTCGTTTCTGTAAGCTTCCATTCCAAGTTCATTATAAACCTGTTCAAGTTTGTCTGTTCTTCCCAAAGACTGGAAAATTGCACCGGTATAACCAGGAAGATTGATTACGGCAGCTTTTTTTGTAGAAGTATCAAGAATGATTACGTTTGAAAAAAGAGCTGTAAAGTCATCATTTTCTACAAGGAACAATACTCGAAGTAGAGTATCACGTTCAAGCGCATCTTCTACTTTATTTGTTTTAAGAGATTTAGCAAAAAACAAACTCATTGCAGCAATAACCGCAATAATCAAAAGAATAAAGAGAATTCCTTTCTGTTCATTTCTAAGCTTCTTCATCTATTACTATCAACCTTTTGTTGCAACTATTTTATCATAATATTCTATCATTTTTTTAGTATCAGGGTAAATCTCATATCCTTTATTTTTTATATATTCATAATTTTCTTTTATGACTGATAAAAACATTCCGTCAAGCGAAAGCTTCATAAGATTTGCCCTGTATTCATTTGTAGATTGAGGTCTGCCAGGCTCTGTTTTATCTGCAAGGAAAAGCACTTTTCCTAAATCACACAGTCCAAGCTTTCCAGATACATGATTTGCTACTGCTTCTAAAATTTCATTATCCTGAATGCCGAATTTTTCTTTCATTATAACTGCTGCTGCCCGTCCATGAAGAAGACTTGGTTTTGCTGCTTCAAAATCGGTTATAGGATTTCCATCACGAGCGGCTGTTTCAATCATTTTATCGCGTGGCATATCCTTACACATATCATGTCCTATTCCTACCAGATAACCTTTGTCTTCATCAAGCTTGTAACGACGGCACAAGGTAACACACATTTCTGCAACACGAACACTATGAGCATATCTTGCAGGCTTTACATGTGCTTCTGTATAATCACGGATTTTTTCGGTTAATGTATCGTAGTCAATCATAATGGGGTTCCTGAGCCTGTCGAAGGGCCTCTATACAACCCGTTCGCCATAATATATTTATAAACTGCCTCTGGAACAAGATAGCGAAAGCTTTTTCCGCTTGATATTCGTTTTCTGATATCTGTAGAAGAAACAGGCAGCATTGGATTTTCTATATATATATGGGGATATTTAAAAGTATCCTTATCAAACTTTACAGCAAAATCTCCTTTGTAAGCACCGGAAGGAGTATTTTTATAAGCTTCTTTTTTCTGTTCAATCTTTTCTGCTGCAGACGAAGAATACAAAAGTTTTTCCAGGGCACCTACATCAGGATATCTGTGAACAATGATTAAATCTGCAAGCTCCGAAACAAGCTCCGGGTTACGCCATTTATCAAATTCTGCTGCAACCTCGTCGCCCATAACAAACGCAAGTTTTCCGGAAAGAACATCTTTATATTTTTGCGTAAGGAAAGAAAGTGTATCGGAAGTATATGAAACCCCTCCCCTGTCAAATTCACAGGTTTCTGTTTCAAACTTATTATGATCAACAGATGCGCAGAAGGCCTTTACCATTTCCAGGCGCTGTTCACTTGTTACATCCCCTCCACAGGTTTTATGTGGAGTAATAAATGTGGGAACAAATAAAACCTTATCATAACCAAGCTCTGTTATGATTGTATCGGCAAGCATTGCATGCCCAACATGAAGAGGATTAAAACTTCCACCAAAAACTGCAAGCTTCATCTGTGGTACCTTTCTCCTATTGTTCGCTTCCCGGATACTGGATATTTTCGTCATCATCATCGTCCATACTGGCACGATCCTTCATAAAGCCACTGCCAAATTCAACAGTGTTTTTTTCTTCCTTTATATTACGCTGTTCCTGTTTACTTACAAGTTCAATGATTCTGTTCTGGGCATCTTTCATTCCACGGCCTGTATGAACAGAAACAGGAATGACAACAGTATCTGGTTCCTGACTTCGGATTTTTTCTGCAACTTCAGCAGCACGATCAAGCGCACCTTCTATATCAATTTTATTGCAAAGAACAATGCGAGGCTTTTCCATAAGGCTGTCTGAATAATTTCTAAGCTCGTTGATAAGAGTATCGTAAGCTGTAAGATAATTTTCGTCGCTGCAGTCTATCATAAAAATAAGACAGGCTGTACGTGTAATATGTTTAAGGAAGGTATCGCCAAGACCTAAGCCTTCGCTTGCACCTTCTATGATTCCTGGAATATCGGCAATTATAACATCGCTTTCGTCGTCTACACGAAGCACTCCAAGATTCGGGATGATTGTTGTAAATGGATAAGGCGCAATCTTTGGACGTGCATTTGTAAAATAAGTAAGCAGAGAAGATTTTCCTGCGTTAGGAAAACCTACAAGTCCAGCATCTGCCATAATAGAAAGTTCAAGCTTTAGGAAACGTGTTTCTCCACGTTGTCCAGGATTTGCCTGTCTTGGAGCCTGATTTGTAGAGCTTTTAAAATGAACGTTTCCCCAGCCTCCGTTTCCGCCTTTTAAGAAGGTAAACTGCTCATCGCCTTTGGCTGTTGAAAAATCATAGATGATTTCATCAGTTTCTGCATCGCGGATTGTTGTTCCAGGAGGAACAGGAATAACACAGTCTTCGCCATCTGCACCATAGCGGTTCCAGCCCTGACCGTCGCCGCCGTTTTTTGCCTTAAAACAAACCTTGTGACGAAGATTTGCCAGGGTTCTAAGGTTTCGCTTTACAGCAAAAATAATATCACCACCCTTACCGCCGTCACCACCGTTAGGGCCACCATGAGGAACATATTTTTCACGACGGAAGGCAACACAACCGTTTCCGCCGTTACCAGAGCGAACTTCTATTGTCGCTTCGTCCGCAAAACCTATCATACAAAATCCCCAAAAAAAAAAGCCCGGCAGACTTCAATCACACCGGGCATTTACGTTCAGCAAGTGCCGAACTTATTTTGCAGCTTCTACAGAAACAACCTTGTGATTATTTCTTTCGCCGAAAACTACTTTTCCGTCTGCTGTAGCAAAAAGGCTGTCATCGCCAGCTTTCATAACATTTGCTCCAGGATAGAATTTTGTTCCACGCTGCTTTACGATAATTGAACCTGCTGTTACAGATTCACCGGCATATCTTTTTACACCAAGACTCTTTGGATTCGGATCGCGTCCGTTTTTAGCACCAGATCCACCACGTGTTCTTCCCATAGTAATCTCCTTTTATAATTATGCGAGGGTGATAGACTCAACGCGTACCTTTGTGTACTGCTGTCTATGACCAATCAAACGATGATAATCTTTCTTTGACTTATACTTGAATACAAGAACCTTCTTGTCTCTGAAAGAATCTTCTACAACTACAGTTACCTTTGCACCTTGTACATAAGGAGTTCCAACACTGATTTTGTCACCGTCGCTTACCAAAAGAACGGTATCAATGTCAATTTTTGTACCTTTTTCAGCATCAAGCTTGTCTACTGTAAGGACAACATCTTTTTCAGCCTTATACTGCTTGCCCTTAAATTCAATAGTTGCGTACATATAATACCTCTATTAAAATGATTCGTTTTCAATCGCCTGGTGCAGTGGAATAAGGAAACAGAATCCATCCTGCAAAAGACTAGTACCAGGACCGGCTTGACAGCGTAAAACGGGGATTAAACACTACCTCGCCCAAAGTCTAAATACGTATCAGAAAATATATCAGAAAACAAGAGATTATTCAATAGTAGAAATAAAAAAGAATTGAAACAGGTTATGAAAAATGCAGGCTACTCCCGTGATAATTGACGTGCGCCTGCGGGCTGAGCAATTTTTTTGAAGAAATCCTGCGGTTTACTTCGTAAATCCTCGGATTTCTTTTATGGCATGCGCCAAAGATTCTCAGATGCAGTCACCCGTCAATTATCACTCCGTAGTCCGTATTCTTCATTATGGATTCATTAATTTTATAATACAATTTATTAATCTCTTATTATCTGAAGAGACTTGGACTGATACTCCGGGAGGAATTTTTTGCGGGTGCCGGTTTCGAATTGGACTTCTATTACGAGGTCGCCTTCATTGGCTCGGCTGGAAACTATGATGCCGTAACCATAATCGTCGTGATAAAGTTTTGTGCCTACAGACCATTTTCCATCGCGGGCTCTGTTATTCATACCATAATGCATATACGAAAAAGGCTTCTTTCCAATTACATTAAACGCATCTTCTGATTCTTCGAGGAAAATACTTGGCTGCATAAATTGGACGCTTCCGTAAAGCATTCGCTGGACAACGCTTGTAACATAAAGCTCGTCTTTGGCACGGGTAATTCCTACATAAAAAAGCCGGCGTTCTTCTTCCAGGTCGGCACCAACCTTGTTTTCGCGTGGAAAAACGCCCTGTTCAAGCCCCGTAATGACAACCTTGTTGAATTCAAGACCTTTTGTATTATGAAGAGTTATAAGCGTAACAGAATCTTCGGCAGCTTCTTCGCTCTGTAGTTCAAGGGAACGGTCAAGATTTATTGCATCAAGAAAAGCGGTAAGACCGTCCATGCTGCATTCATACGGAACGGCACTGTTTATAAGCTCCTGAAGGTTTGCAAGCCGTTGGGTTCCTTCTATTTCATCGCTTGCTTTATGAAGTTCATCAAGACCAGAATCCTTTATTATACGTTCAACAAAAGTAGAAAGCTTTTTACCTTTATCAAAGCATTGACCAAGAGCTTCAAAAATCGTTATAAATTCCTGGGCGCCCTGCCCTGCTTTTTTAGAAAGCTCCGGTATAAGTTTTTTACAGGCTTCTATAAGACTCGAATAAGCAATCTGCCCATCGTCCTGCATTACGACTGCAGATTCAAGAATTTTATCCTGCGTTTTTTCACCAATTCCACGAGACGGTTTATTAATTATTCTACGGAAAGAAATTTCATCTTTTGGATTTGCAAACAGCGCAAGATACGAAAGCGCGTCCTTTATTTCTTCGCGTTCATAAAACTTTAATGAACCGACAACAACATACGGAATATGCTTATGAAGAAATTCCTTTTCAAAACCAAGCGATTGTGCATTTGTTCTGTAAAGAATTGCCCAATCACTATATTTTCCGCCAGCAGCAACAGATTTTTCAATAAGACCGGCACAAAAAGCACTTTCACTATTCTGATCTGGCAGAAAAGCGAGCACCGGCTTTCCACCTTCGCCCCTGTCTGCAATAAGAGTTTTTCCAAGCCTGTCCTGATTTTTATTTACGACAATTTCGGCAGCTTTAAGGATTTTTGAAGTTGAACGGTAATTGCGTTCAAGCTTAATTATCTGTGTACCAGGAAACTGCTTTGAAAAAGAAAGGATATTCTGAACTTCGGCACCACGGAATTTATAGATTGACTGATCGTCATCACCTACTACACAAACATAGTTAGGATAACCTTCTTTTATACCCGAGATTTTTTGAAGCAGCTTATACTGAGCAATATTTGAATCCTGATATTCATCTACCATTATTACATTAAATCTGTGATGTATCTGCGCTGCAATTTCGGGATTATTATCAAGAACATTAACAGGCATCATTATTAAATCGCCAAAATCGACATTGCCTGTTGAACGAAGGCGACTCTGATATTTTGAATAAATATCGGGCAAATCAAACTCGCTTGCAACAAAAGACAGATCATCCTGCGGACCAAGACAATAATCTTTTGCAAGAGCAATCTGGTGTGCAACAATCCGCGATTCCTTTTGAGACAAGGACGGTTCTGCTTTACGGATAAGAATTGCCATATCTTCATCATCATAAACAGTAAAAGACTGCTCTACACCAGCTTCTTCGTAATAACGACGCAGAAACCAGGAGCCAAAGGAGTGAAAGGTTCGTATCTGTGCTTTTTCGGCTTGTGGCTCCATAAGAACAGCACGTTCGCGCATTTCGTTGGCAGCTTTTTTTGTAAAAGTAACAGACAGAATTGAATATGGATTTATATCTTTTTTTCCGATGAGATATGCAATTTTTGTAGTGATTACACGGGTTTTTCCGGAGCCGGCACCTGCAAGAATCAGCAAAGGAGAACCTTCATGAACAACTGCAGCCTTCTGCTCATCATTAAGAACCGCCAGATATTCTTCGAGCCTATCTTCTGGCATGCTTCTTTCTCTTTTCTTTATAGAGCATAGCGTCTGCTTCGGACATAAGCTGTTTTAAGAGCGAGGATTTTTCCAGATCGGCATAACCGACACTTACCGAAAGCATATATTTAAGCTTGCGTTTTTTTGATTCCTTTTTGCAGGTTTCGTCAATTTTCTTTCTTATAAGAGGAACGTGCTCAATAATCATACCAGGAGCAACAATTCCAAATTCATCGCCGCCAAGACGACCGATTACATCATTGTTTCGGAAAACACTCTTAAAGATTTCGGCGAGCAGTTTGATTGCTTCATCACCGGCATCATGACCAAAGGTGTCGTTAATCTTTTTAAGATTATCCATATCGGCAAAGAAAACAATACCGGCATGTTCCATTTCCTGAATAATATCAAGTGTACGCTGACCAAATTCATAGAAGCCGCGTCTGTTCAGGACACCAGTAAGTTCATCGGTTTTTGACTGTTTTGTAAGCGCAGAGTTATCTTCCTGAAGCTCAGAGTATTTATTTGTAAGACGCTCTGCTTCCATAAGCCTGTTTGTATATTCAATAGCGGCAGAAAAAGCGTTAATGAGAATCTTTAAATAAATACTTATATCTGCAAATTTATTTTTGTTTATTTTACAGATAAGATAACCATAGGCAGTTTCACCAGAGAAAATAGGATGAAGAATATAAAGTCCCGGATTATTTTCGAGAGATGATTCCGAAAAAATTAGGTTGCTTGGATTAAATTTTACACCCGGATTAAATTCCTCTGTATTATGCACAATATCGGAGAACATAGCTAAATCCATTTTTTCCGGAATTACAATATCTTCTTCCGGATCTATATACATTGGAATCGGGTAAAAATTGACTATCATATCATCCATTGAACACAGATGAAGAATGTGCTTAAGGTTATAATAAAGCTGGCGTGTTGTATTTGCACTTTTAAGGATATCAAGCAGAATGATTATGTTGTTTCGTTCATCAAGGTCATTCATATACTGACCAAGTCTTGTTATCTTATTAAAGTTTTCGTCTACAAGCTGACTTTTGATATTTACAAATACATTTTCAGGGCTGTCTAAAGGAATACAACCACAGGACTGTCGGAATTTTGACTGAAGGTCGGTATAAACAATTCTTGGAACTTCTTCGCCGTTTAATACATTCCAGGCAGCTTGAGCACAACTGTAGCCCTGCCCGTAAATATTCTGATTTATTGTAGAAAGACGCGGGCTTGAATAATTTGCAAACTGTGCATCGTCAAAGCCCACAACCTTTACTTCGGCTGGAATTGAAACTCCAAGCTCCTTCATAACCCGGTAAAAACCGATTGCCATCATATCGTTGGCGCAGACCATTGCATCAAACTGAACATCGGCTTTAGTTTTAAGAACCTTTTTAAGTGCAGCTTCGGCATCAAAATCTGTAAACTTTCCTTCGAAAAGATATTTATCATTAAAACGAAGCTTATTTGCAGACATTGCTTCTTTAAAAGCCTGTAAACGTTCGATTGCTTCTCTTGATTTAGTTGCAGCTGCCGAAAGATATGCAATTTTTTTACAGCCATGCACATTTTTTAAGTGTGTTATGACGTCCAAGTATGATTTTTTACAGTCGGCCTGAACTGTATAGCAGTTTGTTAGATTTAAAGGAATTGCTGCAGAAATAACTGGTCTTCTGCCAAATTTGTTTAATTCTGATTCAAAATCTTCCTGATTCATTTCGGCACAATAAACGCCTGAAGCAGAAATAATTGCGTCGATTTCCTGTGAGAATAAAAATTCTGTTGAACTCCAATACTGATAATCGTAAACACCCCGAGTACTATGAGGAAGCTTTGTCTGCGCAAAAATGACACTTACGTCTTTTCCGTTAAAAAAGTCATAAATGCCATTTAAGAATTCGGTACTGTACTCAATATTAAATGTAGGGATTATTACGCCGATTTTTTTCATTCTCACACCAACAATACACTATTATAAACCAAGAATGAAAAATTTGCAATTTTTTTAAGGCATATGCCACTTGAAAAAACTTCATTCTGGTATTATTATATAGTATACGGCGAAGAGGTCGTAGATATTTCCTTGTGAAAAAAAACACGAGGCGGTGTCTACGACCTCTTTTTGTGTTTAAAAAAAAATCGGGGCGTTGCAGGGTGTCCCCGCAGAGGGGGTAGCGGAAAAGCAACGCTTTGTAGCGAGGGGGAGATACGCTTCGCTAACGAGTTTTGCTTTCGATATAAAAAATCGAAGTTAGCAAAACTCGCTTCCCCCTCCTTGTGGGAGTATAAAAATGACTAAATTTATCTTTGTAACTGGTGGAGTTGTTTCGGGACTTGGAAAAGGAATTACTGCGGCTTCGTTGGGACGTCTGTTAAAATGCCGCGGACTTAAGGTAGCATCGCAGAAGCTTGACCCTTATATGAATGTTGACCCGGGAACTATGAGCCCTTTTCAGCATGGAGAAGTTTTTGTAACTGATGATGGTGCTGAAACAGACCTTGATCTTGGTCATTATGAACGTTTTATTGACGAAAAGCTTAACCGCTATTCTAATCTTACTAGTGGACGCGTTTACTGGAATGTTTTGAATAAGGAGCGTCAGGGAGAATATCTTGGTCAGACTGTACAGATTATTCCGCATGTTACAAATGAAATTAAAGATTTTGTCCTTAAAAATGCCGAAGTAAGTGGTGCTGATGTTAGTATTGTAGAAATTGGCGGTACTATTGGTGATATTGAAAGCCAGCCGTTCCTTGAAGCAATCCGTCAGCTGGCACTTGAAGTTGGACGCCGTAATTGTCTTTTTATTCATGTCTGTCTTGTTCCTTATATAAGCGGTTCTGACGAATTTAAGTCTAAACCAACACAGCACTCCGTAAAGGAAATAATGGCTGTGGGAATTCATCCTGATATTATTGTTACAAGAAGCGACAGTCAGGTTCCGGAAGAAATCCGTAAAAAGATTTCGCTGTTCTGTAACGTTAGCGAAGATTGTGTAATTGACAACAGAACCTTGAGCAGTCTTTACGAGGTTCCGCTTATGCTTCACGAGCAGAAAATGGATGAGGTTGTATGCCGCGAGCTTGGAATTGAAGGAACTACCTGCGATATTTCTCACTGGCAAAAGATGGTCGACACTATTCATGCAAGACAGGGGGAAATTCAGGTTGCTCTTGTTGGTAAATATGTAAAATTGCATGATTCATATTTAAGTATTGTTGAATCGCTTAATCATGCTTCGTTTGTTATAGGAAAAAAGCTTAAAATCAAATGGGTAGACAGTGACAGTGTTACTGATGAAACTGCCCCTGAGATTTTTAAGGATTGTGCGGGAATTATTCTTCCAGGTGGATTTGGTCATCGTGGTATTGAAGGAATGGTTTGTTCCTGCAGATATGCCCGCACTCATAAGGTTCCTTATTTTGGAATCTGCCTTGGTATGCAGATTGCTGTAATTGAATTTGCGCGAACTGTTCTTGGTTATGCAGATGCAAACAGCCGTGAATTTGATGAACTTTGTGAACATCCAGTTATTGACCTGATGAAAAATCAGGAAGGTGTAATTAAGGGCGGTACAATGAGGCTTGGAAGTTATCCTTGCAAGGTGAAGGAAGGGACAATATTGGAGACTGCGTATGGGGCCCTTCGACAGGCTCAGGGACCCCTTGTTATAGAAGAGCGTCACCGTCACCGCTACGAGTTCAATAATGATTACCGCGAACAGATGACTGCAGCAGGGCTTACAATAAGCGGAACTTCTCCTGATGACACGCTTGTAGAAGCTGTTGAAATTGAAGGGCAGTTCCACGTTGGAGTTCAGTTCCATCCGGAATTTAAGAGCCGTCCTAATAACGCCGGACCACTTTTTGTGGAGTTCTTGAAGGCGTGCAATCAGTAGAGTATAATGTGAAAGGGTTTTATGCCCGGTTTATGAGGTAAAACTATGTATTCAAAAAGCGATGTTCTAGAGTATGTAAATGAAGAAGACGTAAAATTTGTGCGTCTTGCATTTTTTGATTTGCGCGGAGTTCAGAAAAATATTTCTATTATGGCAGGACAGCTGGAAAGCGCCTTTGAAAATGGTGTAAGCTTTGATGCTTCGGCTGTTTATGGCTTTGAAACTCCTGAAAAATCTGATTTATTTTTGTACCCGGATCCTACTACAGTTTCTATTCTTCCGTGGAGACCTAATACAGGCAAGGTTGTTCGTATGTTCTGTACAATTGCACATCCTGATGGAACTCCTTACAAGAAGGATTGCAGGACACTGCTTGCAAATGCCGTAAAAAAAGCTCATGGTGAATTTGGCATTGACTTTGATTTTGGTACTGAAATTGAATTTTACCTTTTTAAGTTAGACGAAAAAGGAGACCCTTCTAAAGTTCCTTTTGATAATGCAAGCTATATGGATATTGCCCCGGAAGATAAGGGTGAAAATATCCGTCGTGAAATCTGCTTTACACTTGAACAGATGGGTATTCAGCCGGAATCAAGCCACCACGAAGAAGGTCCGGGTCAGAACGAAATTGACTTTCACTACTCTGATGCGCTTACTGCAGCCGACAATGCCGCAACCTTTAAATGGATTGTACGAACCCGTGCCGCAAGTGCAGGCTTGTATGCAGACTTTTCTCCAAAGCCGCTTGAAAACAAACCAGGCAGCGGTTTTCATATAAATATTTCCTGCTCTGATGCTTCTAAAAAACGAAATGTCCTTGCTGGTATATTAAAGCATGCTGCAGAACTTACTTATTACACAAACTGTACAGAACAATCTTATGACAGACTTGGTTCCTGCAAGGCTCCTAAATACATTGCCTGGGGTCACGAAAACCGTTCGACATTCCTGCGTGTTCCTGCTACGACAACGGCAGATGCAAACCGTCTGGAAATAAGAACCCCTGACAGCGAATGCAATGTTTATATTGTATTTACACTTTTGATTTATGCAGCGCTTGACGGAATAAAAAATAATCTTGAACCGCCGGAAGAAGTAAAGGTGAATCTGTTCGAACATATATCACAGAGTTCACAGGGCATGTTAAAGGGACTTGAAACCCTGCCAGACACTCTTGATTCTGCCCGCGAAATCGCTGAAAACAGTTCATTTATTAAGGAAGTCCTTGGATTCTAAAAATGACAGAAGATACTCACAGCGTTCTGGTTGTAACCAAAGATTCAAAGCTTTCCTCGATAGTTAGCACTATGCTCGTACAGCCGCTCTTTGAAACAGAAGTATTGAGCGACTTTAACGAAGCACGCCGTCGTACCTCTGAACGTGTTTACAATATCATTCTTGTAGATTATGCAGATGGCGAAGGTTCTGATTTTGCAATAGACGCCTCTGAAGGCTTAAGTACAATTCTTCTGCTTACCCCACCCCAGCTTTTCGAAGAAGTAAGTTATCGTGTCGAAGGCTATGGAATAATTTCTATCACAAATCCTTTTGACCAGTTTTATTTTTACAATATGATTAAAGTGGCAATTGCTGTTCAATATAAGGTGCAGGTGCTTTCGAGTCAGACAACAAAGCTTAAGGTAAAGATGGAAGAAATCAAGCAGGTAAACCGTGCAAAAATGCTTTTGATGCAGAACATGAGTATGACCGAACAGGAAGCACATCGTTACATAGAAAAGCAGGCTATGGACCGCAGCATGAAGCGTACAGCAGTTGCAGAAGAAGTAATAAAAGCTTACGGTTAATTAAACTGATAATTAAATTTATAATTACACTGATAACTACACTGGATACTCGCCGGAAAAACAACCCTCACAAAAACCGTCACAACCGTTAGCAGCACCTAACGCGCGGAGCATTCCTTCAAGACTTATAAAAGCAAGAGAATCTGCGCCTATTTCCTGTCGGATTTCTTCAAGCTCATGTGTACTCGAAATAAGTTCGTTTTTGCTTGGAGTATCTATTCCAAGGTGGCATGGAAATTTTACAGGTGGTGACGAAACTCTGAAGTGAACTTCTTTTGCACCAGCGCGTCTAAGAATCTGCACAAGACGACGACTTGTAGTTCCACGGACAATTGAATCATCAATAACAATAACACGTTTTCCTTCAAGATCGCTGCGGATTGCGTTGAGCTTTACAAAAACCATGTTTTCACGTTCCTTTTGGGTTGGAGCAATAAATGTTCGGCCTATATATTTATTCTTGATAATTCCCATTCCATAAGGAACACCGCTTGCTCTTGCATAACCTTGAGCAGCTCCAAGTCCACTATCTGGAACACCAATAACAATATCAGCATCTACAGGCGATTCTTCTGCAAGCACCTGCCCCATTTTATAACGCGCTTCCTGGACAGAAATACCGTCAATTACAGAATCTGGTCGTGCAAAATAAACATATTCAAAAATGCAGGTACACTTTTTATCCTGAGTATATTTTATAGACTGAAGTCCGTCTTTATTAATCACGACAATTTCGCCCGGTTCAACATCGCGCAGGAATTGTCCGTTTACAGCATCGATGGCGCAGGATTCAGAGGTAAGAATAAAAGCATTCCCCGGCCCTTCGAGAGCCTCAGGGTCCCCGCCTGGTTCTATTACTTTAGTTTTTCCTTCAGGTTTTGCGTTAGCAAAATCTAATCCGTGTGACAATTTTATTTTTCCCAAACACAAAGGTCTTATTCCATTAGGATCTCTAACTCCAATCAAAAGGTTCTCTGTCATAATGGTCAGTGCGAAGGATCCTTTGATTTTTTGAACAGCTTGTTTTACGGCTTCTATAAATCTCTTTTGTTTTTCTGCTTCGTTGGAATTTGAATCATTGGGGCTTCCAAGCTTCCCGCCGTTTTCTATGTATTTGCGTACAATCAGTTTTAAGATGACTTCACTGTCGCTTGTGCTCGAAAATGTACTTCCGCTGTCTTCTAAAAGTTCATGAAGCTTTGTGTGATTTACAAGCTGGCCATTATGAGCAAGAGCAATTGATCCGTTTTTAAAAGAGTTCATAAATGGCTGAGCATTATCAATTGTTCGACCACCCGCTGTTGCATAACGAACATGACCAACAGCAATATTGCCGTCCAGAGATTCAAAATGGCCCTGTTCAAAAACTTCGCTTACAAGGCCCATATTCTTGTGAAGTTTAATTTTATTTCCGTCGGATACCGCAATTCCTGCACTTTCCTGTCCGCGATGCTGAAGACTTGTCAGGGCAAAATAAGAAAGAGCCGCTGCATTTTCGGCACCGTAAATTCCTACGACACCGCATTCGTCATAAACGCCCATGATTAACCTCTGGAAAGCAAAAACTCATCAATCTGCTTTGCGCATTCACGACCTTCGGCAATTGCCCAGACAACAAGCGACTGACCGCGATGCATATCTCCGGCAGTAAAAATTTTTTGATTGTTTGTTACGTAGGATTCCTGGGGTCCCTGAGGCCCTCGAAGAGCCCCTATTGTTGCAACTGTTCCTCTTGCTCCCAGCTCAACATCAAAAGCATTTGCTGTATATTCTTCGCAACCGGTAAAACCTGCTGCGACAAGGAGGAGGTCGCATGGCAGTGTCTTTTCTGTACCGGCGCGTTCTACAAGCTGACGCTTTCCTTCGATTGTCTGGAATTCAACTTCTATTGTTTTTACAGCAGTAATATGGCCGTTTTCGCTTATTACTTCTTTTACAGTTGTTTCATAAACACGAGGGTCATGACCAAATTTTGCAATTGATTCTTCTGCTCCGTAATCTACCTTTAAGGTTTTAGGCCACTCCGGCCATGGATTATCTTTAGTTCGTTCAACGGGCGGACAAGGCATCATTTCTATCTGTGTAACGCTTGCAGCTCCAAGTCTTATTGCAGAACCGCAGCAGTCGTTTCCTGTGTCACCACCACCAACTATTACAACATGTTTTCCTTCTACTTCAATGCCATAACGTTCCTGAAGCATCTGGGCAATCTGGCCGTTTGTTGGCTGCATCTTTATTTTTTCAAGCGCTTCGCTTGTAGAAATAACACACTTTGTAACGCGTGTAAGAAAATCTACAGCAAAGAAAACTCCGTTTGTATCTATTCCTGCAGCATTAAGGGAACGTGCCTTTTTTGCACCACAGCAAAGGGCCACTGCATCATATTCATTTAAGATATGATCTGCAGAAGTTGAACGGCCAACATCGGCATTAAAAACAAATTCAACACCTTCATCTTTCATAAGCTGGACTCTTCGCTCAATGATTGATTTTTCGAGTTTCATGTTAGGAATACCATACATCAAAAGTCCGCCAGCTTTGTTTTCGCGTTCAAAAACAGTAACATTATGGCCACGTCTGTTGAGCCAGTCTGCAACCGCAAGTCCGCTTGGGCCAGAACCAATTACAGCAACTTTTTTACCGGAACGTTTTGCCGGAATCTGAGGCTTCATATAACCTGTTTCAAAAGCCTTTTCTATTATAAATAATTCGTTGTCGTGAACAGTAACAGGACCTTCTCCCACAGCGGGATTTCCACAGTTACATGCCTTTTCACAAAGTGCCGGACAAACACGGCCTGTAAATTCAGGGAAGCTCGAAGTTTTTAAAAGCCTCCAGGCAGCCATATCAAACTGGCCGTTATAAAGGGCATCGTTCCATTCCGGAATAAAGTTATGAAGAGGACAGCCTGTTACCATTCCCTTAAGTTTAATGGCAGAGCCACACATTGGAACTCCGCAGTTCATACAGCGGGCAGACTGTTCCCGTCTTGCTTTTTCATCAAGTTTGGGGTGAAACTCCTTAAAGTTTGTAATTCTCTCCAGCGGCTCAATATTGCCATTTTCTACTCTTGTATAGTCCATGAATCCAGTTGGTTTTGACATAGTCGTACCTCGCAAACAAAAAAAAGAGGCCGTAGACAAAATCTTGTGTATATACAAAATTTTATCTACGACCTCTTTGTCGTTATTAATATACTTTAACATTTTTGAGCTCTTATTTCAAGACCTCATTTTTTTGCTGGCTCATTTTTTGTGTTTTACAATTAATTCTTTATAATTGATTTATAAGGTTTAAGTGTTCAATGTAAAAATCGTTTATATCGTTTTTAATTGTAAAGCCTCCCTGAAGAGCCATATGATCACCTTCATAAGTTGGCATGATATACCAGATGCCTTTTTCTGGTACTGTATTTACTGAAAACCTTTTCTGCGGAGCATAGTCTGGTGCCATTGCAGAAATGGTGTTAACTAAACCATCGTTTTCCTGCCATTCTTTTCCCAGTGTTAATCCGTCAAAGGTTACGCCTTCAAAATGCCCCATACGCAGGGAGCTTCGTTGAAACATTTCTTCCATCATTTCCGGAATTGGTTCTTGTGTTCCATCTTCTGCCATTTTTGTTGCACTGCAAGGAATTGAAAAATAATAAACATTCGGCAGAGTTGTAAGCCATTTATTTATTACTTTTGCATTCTGAATGTGCATATCAAAATCGGCATAATCATAATCCAGTCTTCCGTCTTTTTTTGCAGTATTAGCCTTATCCATTGCTTTTTGTCTGCCTGTTTTTGGAGCAGGATTGTCATCCGGAATATGATAAACAGAAGTACCATTATGAGGAGCAGCAAGAGTTGTTACAGAATAAAACCAGTCTGCGTGGCCTCCAGCGAACAAGGGACTCAATTCTTCTGCAGGAGTTGCTTCCTGTTCTGCCAGAGAGCCCTGATCCATAAGATGGGCAAGAAGTCTAACTGTTACACCACCAAAGGAATGACCTAAAATATTGATTTTATTTTCACTATCCCAAACCGGTATAAGCGGATTTTTAGAAAAATCTTTTCCATAGCGGGCATGCCCACAACGTTCAGAATGTTCTTTTCCGTAATCTGTGAGGCTTCCTGTTAACTGGGCATATAATTCGCAGGCTCTGTCCCAGGCACTTCCATGTGGAGCTACTGATGCATCATAAGTTTTAAAACCTTCTTTTCTAAGAGCTTTCATCAAAGAGCCGTTTTTCAAGCCCCAGTAAGGAAAAAATTTATTCTGAAAATCATAATGCCCCCAACCCGAAAGACCATGAACAAACACATATGTATAATTTGTATTCCATTCACCGCTGCTAAATTTAAGATTTTCTTTTTTTGTGTCCACAGATGAACAGGCCGATAAAAACAAAGTTAATGTGGCTGTAAGAGCCATTATTTTGAGTCTGGTGTATTTCATGATTTTTAATATAATGATGAAAATTAAAAAAGTAAAGTAGATTTTATACAATTTAATGTAGAACAATTTGTTATAAAATCTACTTTACTTATTCTTTAAGCTGTACACTTTCTAAAGGCTGTAAGCAATGCTTCTTCGTGTTCAATTCCTTTCTTTTCTTCTGAATAAATTTCTGTCACGATTTTCAGATAATCATTTGGAATGATTTTCTTAAAGCAGGTACGCCATTTTTCCCAGTTTGCAAGAATCTCTTTAGCGCGTTCACTTTCTGTTTCTTTTGCATGCTGTTCGATGAGAGAATGAAGAAGTGATTCATCTGGCGACGTTATTGAATACTCTTCGTCCCCTTCGACAGGCTCAGGGACCCCAGAGGCTTTCAAGGTTGTTGTTTCATCATCAAGCGCGTACATCTTTACAAGCTCGTGATTAAGTCTCTTGTAAAGATCGTGATTTTCATCAAGTACGTAAGCCACACCACCGCTCATACCGGCACAAAGATTTTTTCCAGTTCCACCAAGGATTACTGCTGTACCACCTGTCATGTATTCAAGACCATGGTCACCACAACCTTCGGCAACAACTGTTGCTCCGGAGTTTCGTACGCAGAAGCGTTCACCTGCGACACCGTTTATAAATGCAGTTCCGCTTGTAGCACCAAATAGCGCTACGTTACCGACGATGATATTTGAAACAGCGTCTCCGTCAAAACCGGCCGGCTTTTTGATTACAAGCTTACCGCCGCTCAAGCCCTTACCAAATGCATCGTTTGCATCGCCTGTAAGGCGGAGCGTAAGTCCCTTTGGAATAAAAGCACCAAAGCTCTGGCCGGCTCCTCCTGCAAAGTTTACGCAGAAGGTGTCATCGGCAAGTGTGTTGCCATATTTCTTCTGAATTTCGCTTCCAAGAATTGTACCAACCGTGCGGTCGATTGATTGGATTGGGATAAGAGATTCCCGGGTCAAGCCCGAGAATGACACATCTGATAATTTTTCAAAATCAGGAACCAATTTTGTAAGGTCTATTGTTTTTTCAAGCTTAAAGTCAAACAGTGAGCGATCGGCTTTCCATTCATCCCTAGAACCTGGAACCTGGGACCTGTCACCTTCAGCGTTCGCCAGAACGCGTCCCATATCAACAAGCCCTGCCCTCTTAAAGCCCTGCTTATCCTTGAGCTTAAGAAGATCTGTTCGACCACAAAGTTCTTCTACGGAACGAACTCCAAGTTTTGCCATAATCTCGCGCATTTCCTGAGCAATGAACTTCATAAAGTTTTCTACGTATTCTGGTTTGCCCGGGAATTTTGCACGGAGCTTTTCGTTTTGAGTTGCAACACCAAATGGACAGGTATCGAGCTGGCATACGCGCATCATTGAACAGCCCATTGCAATAAGAGGAGCAGTTGCAAAACCAAATTCTTCTGCACCAAGAAGGGCTGCAATTACTACATCACGGCCGCTCATAAGCTTACCGTCTGTTTCTATTACTACGCGACCACGCAATCCGTTTTGAATCAAGGTCTGATGAGTTTCGGCAAGGCCAAGCTCCCAAGGAAGACCTGCATGATGAATAGAGCTTATTGGAGCAGCACCAGTACCACCGTCGTGACCACTAATTAAAATTACCTGTGCACCAGCTTTTGCAACACCTGCGGCAATTGTACCAACGCCTGCTTCACTAACAAGCTTTACACTTATTCGGGCTGCACGATTTGCATTTTTCAAATCGTAAATAAGCTGTGCAAGATCTTCAATAGAATAAATATCGTGATGTGGTGGCGGCGAAATAAGTGCTACACCTGGAGTTGCATAACGTGTTTTTGCAATCCATGGATATACTTTTTTACCAGGTAAGTGACCGCCTTCTCCAGGCTTTGCCCCCTGTGCCATTTTAATCTGTATTTCTGTTGCACTGAGCAGGTATTCTTCTGTAACACCAAAGCGTCCCGAAGCAACCTGTTTGATAGCTGAGTTGTATTCTGTACCGAGGCGCTCTGGCTTTTCTCCACCTTCACCAGAGTTTGATTTTCCGTGAAGGTGATTCATAGCGGCTGCCATGCACTTGTGGGCTTCTTCAGAAATTGAACCGTAAGACATGGCACCGGTCTTAAAGCGATTAACGATTTCATCTACGCTTTCTACTTCATCAATTGAAATCTCTTTGCCAGACTCATAGTTGAAGTCGAGCATTGCACGCAGAGTATGAGGATGATCATTTGAATCAACAAGAGCTGTATATTCCTTAAAGCGTGCGTAGTCTCCGTTGCGGGTTGCCTGCTGAAGAGCCACGATTGTCTCAGGATTATAAAGGTGACTTTCTGCCTGAGGACCGCGACGGAACTTGTG
>JAGCTZ010000029.1 GCA_017963165.1 Treponema sp. | reverse complement strand
GCTCCCGCGGAGAACCTGATTTTGCTCCGCCGAGAACGCGGATAGGAAATTATTCCGAAGTGCAGACCTGCCTGCGGCAGCCCTGCACTTCCCGCGTTCAACGCTCCGCAAAACCAGAACCTCCGCTCCGCATTTTTTCATGATTTTATCATTAGTTTTTTATAATACGAAACCCCTTAAGATTTCATTCATCAACTTTTGTGGTGTCTTTAAAAATGGTGCTTTTTGGTATATAATATATTTTATGGCTAATCAATTTAGTTTACGACAAGAAAAGATAGAACACGCACTTGTAAAAGCATTAAATATAGATTTTTCAAAACAGTGGCAAAAGGATTCTTTCGGAGACCTTTTTCCTGCAATAAACGAAAACCCTGTTTTTATAAAAAAGCTTATAGAACCTAATTCTACACTGCTATCTTTGGGTGGTAAAAGATGGCGCCCCTTATTCCTTATTCTTTGTTACGAAATGGCAAAGGAGCTTTATCCCCAAAACAAAGAAAACGCCCTTTCAGAAGAAACAGCTTATGCCCTCACCCCTCTTGTAGAATTTGTACATACAGCAAGCCTTATTCACGATGACATAGAAGATTCCGCCGATCTTCGACGTGGGAAACCTGCTGCCCACATAACTTACGGACTTGATACAGCACTTAACTCTGCCAGCTGGTTATATTTTGAAGCACCAGTTTGCCTTGAAACAGCCCTTACAAAAGAACTTATACCAGAACAAAGGCTTACTTTTTACAGACTATATACAAACGAATTAAGAAGACTTCACCTTGGGCAGGCAATGGATATTTACTGGCACCGCGAAAAACAAGTTTTCCCGACAATAGAAGAATACAGAGCAATGGTACGCAGTAAAACAGGAACTCTTGCTTCTCTTGCGGCTCAAACAGGCCTTATTGCAGGCGGCGCTACTCCAGAACAGGCTGCAGAATATGGAAAAATTGCATCAGAAATTGGAGAAGGCTTTCAGATAATTGATGATGTAATAAACCTTACAAAAGGAAATCCAGGTAAAAAACGTGGCGACGATATAGTAGAAGGAAAAAAATCCCTTCCAGTCCTTATTCATATAAATAAGAAACCGAAGGACAAAGAAAAAATCTGTGAGCTTATGAACCAGGCAGCAGAAAAGGGAATAGACTCCCCTGCCGTAGAAGAATGCATAAAGCTTTTAAATACAAGCGACTGCATAAAACAGGCTGCACAGGAAGGAAAAGAGCTTATAAAGCAAAACTGTGTTAAGTTCGAAAAAAATCCGCTTATATCAGAATTGTTTAACCTGCTTATTCCGGAGGATTTCAGATGACAGAACGACCAGACAAGCTTAATAATCAGGCAATAATACTCGCAAGCGGCGGTGAATACACAGAAGCAATTGCATGCTTTAAGCGCGCACTCATTATCGAACGCAACAATTATCTTTTGTGGTATAACCTTGGAATAACCTATCGTGACTGTGGTGATATAAAAAGTGCCCGCGACTCACTTGAAAAAGCACATCAAATTGCCCCGGAACGAAATGATGTAACAGAAGCCCTGGCAACCCTTTGTGTAAATCAGGGAGATTTTGAAGCAGCACTCCATTACGCACAGGAAGGAGCAAATCTGGCACACGAATATGCACCTTTCTGGAATCTTATGGGTGTTGCCTTTTTTAATATGGAACAATACACACTTGCAAGCGAAAATTTTGAGCAGGCCTTGTGTATAAATCCGTATTATGCCGACGCCCTGTACAATCTTAGAGACACTTATACAGAATTGCACAACCACACAGGTGCAAACGAATGTGACAAAAGATTAAAGGAATTAGAATAGACTACAAAGTTTATAACAGCAGGCAGCCCGCTTAACTTAACTGATGGTCTTTTGCAAGTTTGTTAATTTCATCTGCAAGAAGACCAAGTGTCACCTGCTTTTGAACGGCGCCCATCTCCCAGGCAACCTTAGGCATTCCATATACAATGCACGAAGAAGAATCCTGACCAAGAGTCCATGCACCCTTCTTACGCATTTCGGCAAGCTGGGCAGCACCATCGCGTCCCATACCAGTCATGATAACACCAAGAGCTTTATTCTGATACTGGGCAGCAACAGATTCAAAAAGCACATCAGCAGAAGGTCTGTGTCCATTACGTAAATCATTCTGGTTCAAACGGATAATTGCACCAATTGCCCTTCTCTCTACAGTCATATGATAATTACCAGGAGCAATATAAACATGACCAGCCATAACAGGCTCGCCATCCTTTGCCTCCGAAACAGGAAGTGGACAGATATGGTCAAGGCTTTCGGCAAATTCAGTAGTAAAGCCAGCCGGCATATGCTGAACAATCAGTACAGGCTGTTTAAGCTGCGAATCAATCTTTGCAAGCATTTCTCGTAAAGCATTAGGACCACCAGTAGAAATACCAATAGCAATAATTTCTATACGGCCACCTTCGCGTTCCGGTTTAATAACAGCAGGCTCTTTGTTCTTTGGAGGAGTCCATGTAGAAACAGGAATAAAATCGGTTTTAGAAATAGAAGCAAGCTTGGAAGAATCTTCACCCTTCTTTTCGGCAACAAACTTTGCTGCGGCCTTAAGCTTTATCTGATGATTAAAGAAATCAGGATCCGGAACAGATTTACCATGCAAAGCAGCATAAGAGCCGCCGTAGCTGGAAACATATTCAATAATTTCACTTGAAACATCGCCAATCTTAAGAGAAACCGAAGAACCGCCAGGCTTAGTAATAAAATCTGCCGCACCAAGCTCAAGACAGCGCATGGTAACGCTTGCGCCTTCGGTAGCAATGCTGGAAAGAATAATTACAGGGATATTAATACAAAGAGCCTTACGACGTTCAAGAAACTGAATACCTGTCATGACAGGCATTTCAATATCAAGCAGAATTACATCGGGTTTATAAACAGGAATCTTTTCAAGCAAGTCCTGACCGTTTACAGCCTTTGCAACAACTTCAAGACCATCATAATCAGAAATAATGCGGCCGATAAGATTTCGCATTAAAGCAGAGTCATCACAAATAAGAACCGAAATTTTATCCATCTATATCCCCACACAAAATTTGCATTATCGATTTTTCTTATAAAGACAAGCCCATTCTGTTTTAAGGAACTCAAACTGAGTCTTCATACCAAAAAGAGATTCAGAATGACCAATAAACAGATATGATTGAGGCGCCATAGATTCCCAGAATCTGTTGATTACAGTAAGCTGTGCAGTTTCGTCAAAATAAATCAGAACATTACGGCAGAAAACAACATCAAGGTTTCGCGCACCAGAATCGTTCATAAGGTTATGGTAGTCAAAATGAATCTTATCCTGCAACTCCTTCTTTACCTGATAGCCGCCTTCGACCTTAGTAAAATACTTATCAAGATATGCAGGAGGAATACCATCTATCTTATTATCACCATAAAAGCCCTGCTGACCAACCATAAGCGATTTCAAGGAAATATCCGAAGCCGTAATCTTAAAATCAAAGCCAAGTGGAGTAATCTCCTTCATAATCATTGCAATAGTATAAGGCTCTTCTCCTGTAGAACAACCGGCGCTCCAGATACGTATCATTCTATCGCCGCTTTTTTTCTTCTGCTCAATTACAGCCGGAATTACAAAATTAATAAAAGCATCAAAGTGTGGCTGATTTCTGAAAAAACGTGTAAGATTTGTCGTAACAGAATCAAGCATGATCTTCATTTCTTCGGAATTCTTCAAAACAAGATCAAGATATTCGCCTGGTGTAGCAATATTCTTTTTTCGTAGCAAATCTTTAATACGACTATCCAAAATAGATCTGTTCGTAGCCGAGAAAGTTATACCGCATTCGTCATAAATAACCTTGCGGAATTTTTCATAGTCCTGATCATTAAGTATTTCTAGCATGATATTCTATTATACACCCATTATAAGAAAAAACAAATAAAAAAAGAGGGGAAAGCCTTCCCCTCGCTCCAGCCCGCGTTGCGGTCTTCTGCTACCCCTTCCAGCGGGGCTCAAGCGCCGCCCCGCAACGCCCTGCTCATATTATTTTTCTATTCAAGTTGTGCAAGCAGCAATTGTGCAAGAAGACGTTTTAAGTTGAATTGACCGTTCAATACATTATCAAGTTGAATATCAATTTTTGGAGGATCGTCTTCTTCAAATCTTCCAGTAGCCATCAAAGCAGACCATTTCACAGGACCAAATTCTTGAATACTATATTCTTTTTTTCCACCTGTAGTTAAATTTGCTTCAACTTCATATGCTCCACCTAAATACGAGATACTCTGAGCCTTTGTTGTACAAACCAAAACCTCCAGCCCATCATCAGCATCAAATCTAACATATAATTGTGCATTATTAAGCATACCGTCTGAACTGCTGCTATTCTCTCCAGCAACAGGAACACTTAACTCTCTGTTGTAGACATACCAGGTATCATAAGTCTCTTCTATCGCTTCTTTTACAGAATCTATGAGATTACAACTTGTAACAGCTAAAATTCCGACAATGATAGACAAAATCATAAACGCTCTAGTAATTTTTTTCATAAGAAAACTCCATCAAATATTTATTTAGAATCACCAGCAATGCGAGCGCATGCCTGTAGAACTTTTTTAGGTTAGACTTAAATATATTTCTTATATTATAACGCATACAAAATTATATGTCAAAAAAGTATTTGTTCTGGAGAAAAACTTTTATATTCACCTGGTTTTAAGGAATCGGGAAGAAAAAGCGAACCTATAGCAATACGTTTAAGCTCTGTTACTTCATTTTCAAGTGCGAGAAATATGCGGCGTACTTCATGGAACTTTCCTTCTGTTACTGTAATCCGTGCCTGATTTTGCGAAATAAATTTTAGCTGGGCAGGAGCAGCCTGCTGTTCAGGTGCTTTTTTTTCTGGAGGAAGTGTAAGCCCTTGAGCCGCACGGGTTATGTATTGGGTCTGCTGGGCTGGAGAGACTTCGAATTTTAGTGTTACCAGATATATTTTAGAGATAGTGTGATTTTTACTGGGCCCTTCGACAAGCTCAGGAACCACAGGCGCTGCAATTCTATGCGAAAACATTCCGTCTGTTGTAAGGAGCAGAAGTCCTGTTGTCTCAGCATCAAGACGACCTATTGTATGCAGGCGGTGACCACGTTTTGCGTTTTTTACAAGGTCCTGCAATTCTGGTGGTAAAAGTTCATAAACAGTTTTATGCGAATCAGAGGCGGCCGAACAGACATAACCGGCTGGTTTATTCATCATAAGATAAATCTCTGGCATTTTAATCCTTTTTCTTCTGTTGCTGAGCTGTATTGCGTTCCCAGAAAACTCCGTCGCTGTAACCCTGAATTGATTTATCTGTTTCGGCAAGCTGCAAACGTTTTTGTGCAAGCAGACAGTATTCTTCGTTCATTTCAATTCCGCAATAATGGCGTCCAAGTTTTTTAGCAACTACACTTGCTGTTCCGCTTCCTAAGAAAGGATCAAAAACAATGTCTCCAGGTTGGCTTGAAGCAAGTATCAATTTTGCATAAAGTTTTTCTGGCTTTTGTGTCGGATGATCTGTATTTTCGGGCATAGACCAGAACGGCACGCTTATATCATCCCAGAAGTTCGAAGGATAAGTCAGGCGATAGTTTCCGTCATCGCTTTCTTCCCAATCCTTTGGTTTTCCGTCTACTTTGTAAGGAGCAATTACACGACGCTTCTGCTTTACTGCTTCTACATCAAAATAATAATCGTCAGGATTTTTTACACCAAACCAGATATCTTCCATAGAGTTTTTCCAGTTTGATTTTGCACCCCTTCCCTTTTCGCGCTGCCAGGTTATTCTGTTTAAAACTGTAAGTTCTTTTTCCATTGCACGCTGCAAGGCCGATGTACATTTCCAGTCGCCGCATAAATAAAGCGAGCCATTTGGTTTGAGCTTTTTGCAAACCAATGGAAACCAGGTTGCAAGGTATTCATCGTAAGCCTGTTCGGTGCGTGCATTAAATTTATTTCCGTTGAAATCTTTTGTAAGATTGTATGGCGGGTCTATTATGATAAGGTCTGCAAAGGCGTCCGGTAATAATGGGAGGGCTTGCAGGAGATCGGCATTTATAGTGCAATCAAGTGGTGTGCCCTTCGACAGGCTCAGGGATCCCGAGGTATTTAAAACAACAACACTCTTACGAAGTTGAATTCTTTCTTCTTCCGTAAGAGTGATTGTTCTGTTTCGTTGTGCACGATTTTTTTCCATTATGATTATTTCAAATTAATCATTGACTTGTCATAATCAGTTGGAGGCACGTAACCCATAAGAGTCATGAGTGTGCTTGGCCAAGAACTGATTCCAAGTCCATCGTTCAATTTTGTATTGTCGTATTCACCCTTGTATTCCGGGTCGTAAATAATTCCTGGAACAGGGTTGAGTGAGTGAGAAGTTTTTGCTTTTGGCTCACCATCAGCATCCTTCTTTACGCTGCCGTCTTTTGCATGCTCATACATATCGTCACTGTTTCCGTGGTCAGCAGTAAGACAAAGAATACCGCCGGCTTCTTCAATAGCAGCCTTAAGACGTCCAAGCTGAAGGTCCATACCTTCCATAGAACAAACAACTGCATTGAATACTCCAGTATGTCCAACCATATCACCGTTAGGGAAGTTCAAGCGGATGTGGTCATACTTTCCGCTCTTGATTGCTTCGATTACTTTGTCTGTAATTTCTGCACACTTCATCCATGGACGCTGTTCGAATGGAACTACGTCAGAAGGAACTTCAATATAATCTTCGAGTTTTTCGTCAAACTTACCCTGCTTGTTTCCGTTGAAGAAGTATGTTACGTGTCCGTACTTCTGTGTTTCAGAAATTGCAAGAAGTTTTACACCAGTCTTTGTAAGATATTCACCCATTGTGCGGTCAATGCTTGGTGGGTTTACAAGATACTGTGCAGGAACATGAGCGTCTCCGTCGTATTCCATCATTCCGGCATATTCAACAGCTGGAACACGTACACGGTCAAATGGAAGATCTCCACCCTTTGGTGTTTCAAATGCGCGTGTCATTTCCAAAGCACGGTCACCGCGGAAGTTGAAGTAGATAACGCTGTCGCCATCTTCAATTGTTCCAACCGGTACAGGGGT
>JAGCTZ010000028.1 GCA_017963165.1 Treponema sp. | reverse complement strand
GTGAATATCGTGACCATCGGTCGTAAACTGAACCTGAGTTGTAATTCCGTAATTGAGCTTGTTCAATTCTTCTGTGATTTTTTCCTGATGGGCCTTTGGAGCGTCATCGGTAATAAAGACTTTTTCCGGGAAGAGTCCCATATCATTTACCAGGAACTTTGTAACGGCAAGAGTATATTCACTGTCGCTTACTACTGTAAAACGCTTTCCAAGAATACGGGTTTCCAAAAGGGTGTCGGCAAAGCGTTCAATGTAATAGTAGAACTCTGCTTCCTTTTCGGTAATTACGCGTTCTGTAAGCTCCTTGTCTGCCCCTGTAAACTCCTGAACTGCCCGAAGGAACTTAGTAGTCTCACTTGCACCAATCGGCAAAACAGGATACTGCAAAAGCTTGATTCCAAAACGGCGTTCAAGATATTTTGCACTTTCAAGACCTGCCCATGGCGAAACAAGAATTGTAAATTCTGCATCAGGAATCTTTTTAAGATTGTCCAAGCCCCGGCCAAAGCCAAAGATTGTATTTGGTTTAAGACCAATTGCCTGCAAAAGACTTTCAATTTCGCGAAGGTTTCCAAGCCAGTAAGGATCCTGCTGAGGTGGAGCCACAAAAAGATTTACAAGGCCTTTTTCCTTACCCGCGGTCCCTGCGGTCCCTGAGCCTGTCGAAGGGGTCGAAGGGTCATCATCCAGAAACTGCTCAAAAATTGACTTAAGAATCCAGTCGTGGCCAACATAATTGTTTCCCTTAAAGCCAGGGGTTTTTGCCCAGATAACAGGTTTTTCTGCATCCGCAAAGTTACCGGCAACTTCTTCAATATCATCACCAATAATTTCGCCTGTACAGCCCGAAAGTACTATAAACAAATCTGCATCAATTACCTTTAGGGCATTTTCTATAGTAGAGCGGAGCTTATTACTTCCTCCAAAAACAACTTCTTTTTCGCTTATAGAAGTACAAGGAAAAATATTAGGACTGTAGCGTCCACTTGTTCCATTGTTATCATTTAATTTAGACGCACAGCCAGGTCCTGAGTGCAAAATAGGAATTGCTCCCGGAATTGCCTGGACCGTCTGCATTGCCGCAAGCGCGCATTTATAACGCGGCTGATCCAAAATCTTTGCCATATTCTTAGCTCCTGTGAAAAATCTAAAACCTATTGACCTAGTAGGTAAATATGTTTATACTACAAATAACCTAGTAAGTCAATGGATTTACGATAGAAAATCCGTTAAAAAATAATGCGCAAGTATTATTTTAGGATTTACCATTAATTCTTTTAAGATTTACCTGCTGAATTTTTAGAAGATACAAGGAGTTCCAATGTCATTCAACTTTAATCAGATCACCGACCGCCATAATACTAACGCTATTAAACTGGACCTTGCCGTTGCCCGCGGAAAGCCTGCAGATGTACTTTCGCTTTGGGTTGCCGATATGGATTTTCCTACCTGTCCTGCAATCCTCGAAGCCCTTCACCAGAGAATTGACCACGGAATTTTCGGCTACTCCTGTATGGACGATTCCTTCAGACAGGCACTGTCCACCTGGCTTAAAAATGAACATGATTTTGAGCCGGACAGTCATGACCTTGTAACAACTCCCGGTGTTGTTTTTGCAATTTCCTGCGCAATCAAGGCTTACACAAAGCCGGGGGAGGCAGTAATAATTCAGACTCCGGTTTATTATCCTTTTAAAAATATGATAGAAGCCAATGAGCGCAAGCTTGTAATTTCATCGCTTTTTGAAAAAGACGGAAAATGGCAGATAAACTTTGAAGACTTTGAAAAAAAGATTATAGAAAACGATGTAAAACTTTTTATTTTGTGCAGCCCTCATAATCCTGTAGGCCGGGTCTGGACCCGCCAGGAACTTACCCGCCTTGCAGATATTTGTCTGCGTCACAAGGTAATTGTTTTTTCAGATGAAATTCACAACGATTTTGTTTATGAGCCAAACCATCACACAGTTTTTTCAACCCTTTCACCGGAGGTTGCCCAGAACTGCGTTGTTTCTATGGCACCAAGCAAAACCTTTAATCTTGCGGGACTTCAGTTTTCTACAAATTTCATAGAAAATCCTGTTCTTAGAAATAAGTTCCGCGCAGAAAAGGATAAAACCGGCTACGACGAACCAAGTCTTATGGGACTCACCGCTGCCCGTGCCGCCTACCAGAAGGGAAAGCCCTGGCTCACTGCTTTGCACGAGCACCTTAAATCAAACATAAATTTTGTAAGAGCCTATCTTAAAGAAAAGCTTCCCAAAGCCCGCCTTATTGAACCGGAAGGCACCTTTCTTTTATGGATAGATTTTTCTGCCTGCGGATTAAGCGATGCCCAACTGGATAACCTTATTGTTCACAAGGCCAAGGTTTGGTTGGACCGGGGAACAATGTTTGGTATAGAAGGCGAGGGCTATCAGCGAATTAATATTGCAACACCTCAGGCTTTATTAAAAGAAGCCATAGATAGAATTTCTGCTGCACTGGAGGACTAGCATGCTTAAAATTTCGACCAGAGGACAATATGCCCTTTTAGTAATGACAGATCTTGCGGAAAATACAGATGATACTTTTATTCCGCTCAAAACTCTTTCCCACCGCCGTAACCTTTCGGTAAAGTATCTTGAGCAGATTCTGATTCAATTGGGAAAAGCCGGTCTTGTTACAGGCTCCCGAGGCAACAACGGAGGTTATAAACTCAGCCGCCCGGCCGAAGCCTATACTGCAGGAGACATTCTTCGCGCAATGGAAGGAAATCTTTCTCCCCGCTCTTTAACCGAAAATGCCCACCTTGCTTCGGCAGGCAACGAAAGCTTCTGGACAGATTTTGAAGAGACTGTAAATAAATATGTAGATTCTGTTACCCTAAAGGAACTTGCCCAGAAAAACCGGGAATTTGTAGGCTATGAATACTGTATATAGTCTTCCATTGCTGTCAGAATAGAGTCAATCTTATTTCCGTATTCCGGATCCATTGCCCAGGTTCCGGTCAGTTCAAAAATAGTCTGAATATACTTTGTTTTATGTACCCAGGAATAGCGGGGGTCAACCAGCTCCTGTTTTAACTCAACATCTGCTGTAGTGGCATAGGCCTGTAAATGCTGAATATGAGCCCGTACGCCAAGCTGCTCTGTTTCAAACTGACAGCCTGGTTGTTCTGCGCTTATTGCTCCAAGTCCGCAGTAGTTGTGCCATTCCGGCTGAACAAGGCCTCCAAAACGTAAATAACCTGTTTCAAGACACATCTGGGCCCAGGCAATGTCCGAGTTTATGCCCTCGTCTGCAGCTTCTTCTATATATAATGCGGCAAAATCATATATTTCCTGCCAAGTTTTTTCTGGATTTTTGGTTGTGAAAAAATCGGCTAACTGGTCTGCTGTAAGCTGACCTTTATCTAATAGTCTGCGTGAAAGTTGAACCGGTTCTTTTGGTTCCGGGAGCTGTTCTTTTTTAATTGTTTTACACGAAGAAAGAATACAGGCAAATAAAAGACCTGTAAGCGCAAGCAATTTTGTTCCTGTAACAAAACGGTTTTGAGTTGGTTTCATATATATAAAATCGGAAAAAATGTGCAATTCTGAAAAAAAAATCAGGAAGTTTGACATTTTTTTCTTGTTTTTGTGTAAAAAAATCTCTTTTTTGGGAATATTATATATGTGAATAATAAACCTGATATAAGAGAAAAAGCTATTAAGTACGGACTTGGTTATCCCTTGGATGAAGAACTCATAATGCTTATCCTTGGGGCTGGAAACAGGCAGATGTCTGTGCAAACTATGGCCAGAAAAATTGTGGGTGTTCTTGATTCCTGTAATTCCTGTGATATGGTAAGTCAGCTTCTTAAAATGAAGGGGGTAGGACAGGGAAAGGCACTTGCGGTTGCTGCTGCCATAGAGCTTGGAAAACGGCGTACCTGCCATCTTGGAGCGCACATCAGTTCTCCGGATGATTTGATTCCTTTTGTAAATCATTATGCAATGAACGAAAAGGAACATTTCCTGGCAGTTACTTTAAACGGCGGACATAATATTATTCAGATTCATGTTGTTTCGGTGGGAACTACAAATCGGACATTAATTCATCCGAGAGAAGTTTTTGGCGAGGCAATAAGGGAAAATGCTACTGCAATTATTTTGTGTCATAATCATCCTTCGGGACATACTTATCCTTCGCCCGAAGATATTGAAACAACAAATGATTTGATTGAAGCTTCTAAAATCATTGGTATTCCTGTTCTGGATCATATTATTATTGATTGCAATAGTTATTTTAGTTTTAAAGAGCATAGACTATTGCTTGATGAAGCACAGTAGGATAAAATTATTGTATGAGTTTCAAGAAAATATTTTTTGCATTGGTATTGTTTTTTGCGGCAGTTTGTTCTCTTTCTGCTGTTTCGATTGATCTTAATTTGAATTATGACGGTGGTTTGCGCGAACCAGATTCTCACAAGCGTCGTGATGATGACCTTGTGGGTTTAATCATCAAAACAAATGTTGAGGATGCAGAAGTCTATATAAATGGAAAGTTTTTTGGTAAAACTCCTGTTGCAACTGTAGATCTTTCGGCAACTTACTACAATCTGGAAATTCGAAAAGCCGGCTATGATACAATCAGCTGTAAAATCAGCCTTAGAAGAAATTATACTTATACTTATGATTTTGTAATGATAAGAACCTGTGGATATTTGAACCTTACAAATATTCCATCAGGAAGCTCTGTTTATGTAGATGGAATAGGGCAAAGCTCTTTTCCTATAGAAACAGATCCTGGAACTCACAGTGTAAAAGTTCGCAAATTTGGTTACGAAGATTATTCGGCTCAGGTAAGAGTCGAAAACCATAAAACTACAAATCATCAGGTTTCGCTTAAGGTTTCTCCTTTTGAAATCAGAGATTTTAAGGTTTCAAAAAGCGTTATAAATCCTGATTATAATTCTGGTATTGGAAGAGCTAATTTTTCTTTCTATGTTACAAATGACGGTTCGGCTATTCTTGCAGTTACCGACAGATATGGAAATACTGTCTGGTCACAGGAATATAAAAGCTTTTCTACCTGGGAGCAGAGTGTTACCTGGAGTGGTCAGGGCTCTGGTGGCGAACGTCTGCCTGATGGTCAATATACAGTAATTCTTTATAGTTATGATTATGAATCTTCGCAGAGAATTAAAATTGACCGCAGTTTGATTTATCCTCTTTCGGTACCAACAGCTAGTGGAAGCGGTTTGGGAAATCTGCCTTGTGCACTTGCAACAGGAATGAATTACGTTAAGCTTTATACAACCTTTGGACCATTGCTTTCTGTTACAGATGAAAAAATGTCTCTTTATAGTGTGCCTGTAACTGCAGGTATTCTTGTAGATTTTGCAGATTACTTTGAAATTGGTGCTTCGTACGGTATTTGTGCTGCAACCGATAAAACTATAATTCAAGATAAAAATCCTATGAAGGGAGGCGTTAGTTTTAAGGGAACAGGAAGCCTGGACTTGTCTTCTGATTTGTCGCTGAATATTGCGGGGCTTATGCATTACAATTATTGTTCTGTTTATGATTTTATTCCGCCTGATGTTGATTTTGGAAACGGCTTTGGACTTGGTGCTGCTTTAGGATTTGAAACTTCTACGGCTTACTTTGGACTTTCCGCTGATTTCTCTTTTGGAAGAACTATGAATACAAAGGGTTCTTTACGTCTTGCAGAAGGCGAGGTTGCTGCCAATAACTTAAAATATGGGGTTGTTGCTTCTTTACAGCCTGTAAAAAATCTTAGGGCAAGTGCATGGGCTGCTTTGCATAACACCAAAAAGCTGGAAGCCGGTGCCGAATTTATTACAATGCCTGCAGCCAGCGCATTCTGCTTTGATGCAAAGGCCTGGGTTATGACAGATCTTGATGCAAAGGGCAAAAATCTTTTGATAAATGCGCAAATTGGGTTGTCATATCTATTCTGATTTATTAAATTTATTTGTATGAAGCTTTATTCAAGAGGCCAGGTGGCCAGACGTATTTCTTTTGGTGCGGCAATTGCATTTGTATTTACCGCAATCCTCTTTTATAACCTTGGAAAGAAGCAGGGGCAGAGTCAGGGACAGTTGCAGAATCAGAAGGAAATTGCACTTGTCCCCGAAGAACAGATAGACGTTGTTTCCGAAGCAGTTTCCGAGCCTGTTGATTTTTATTCTGAGCCTGTGGTGTCTTCTCTTCCTGTTGCCAGCAGTACTTATTCTTATTCTCAGGATGAAAACGAAAATATCAATGTGTATAAGAACTGCAATGAGGCCGTTGTGAATATTAACACAAAGGTAACTTCTTACGACTGGTTCTGGGATCCTTATGTTACAGACGGTGGTAGTGGAAGTGGTTCTATAATTGATAAGCGTGGTTATATTCTTACAAATGTTCACGTAATTTCTGGTGCCTCAAAAATCTATGTTTCGCTTTATGACGGCACGCAATATGAAGCAATCGTTGTAGGCGAAGATATAGACAGTGATCTTGCCATAATCAAATTTGATCCGCCGGAGGGTGTAACTCTTAAGACAATTGCTTTTGGTGATTCTACAAAGCTTCAGGTTGGTCAGAAGGTTATTGCAATTGGAAATCCTTTCGGTATGGAACGAACTATGACTACAGGAATTGTTTCCGGGCTTGGTCGTCCTATTCAGAATTCAAACGAACGTATAATCCGCAATATGATTCAAACTGATGCAGCAATTAACCCTGGAAACTCTGGCGGTCCTTTGCTTGATACTACCGGAAAAATGGTCGGAATCAATACAATGATTATGTCTTCTTCTGGAAGTTCTTCTGGTGTTGGTTTTGCAGTTCCAAGCGAAATTGCAGTACGTGTTGTAAATGATCTTATTAAATATGGAAAGGTTCAGCGTGGTGTAATTGATGCAACAATTTACCAGCTTACTTCAAGAATTGCACAATATGCAGGCCTTGATATTTCTACAGGTATGCTTGTTTCGGAAGTAGAAGCAGGAAGCAATGCAGATCAGTCTGGTCTTAAGGGTGGTACAAAGGCTGTTTACTACGGAAACCGCAACAATATTCTTTATCTTGGCGGCGACGTAATTACAAAGATTGACGGAATTTCTATTACTTCTCTGGCTGAATATTATTCTGCACTAGAAAGCAAAAAGCCTGGTGATGTTGTTACTGTTGTTGTTCACAGAAATAAAAAGGATGTAACTTTAAAAATTACATTATCAGAGTAAAAGTTGTATCAGGGGTTCCCGAGCTTGTCGAAGGGCCCTTTGACAATGACGTTGTATTAGGAATTCCTTATGCGCGAATTTAAAGTCGTTTCACCATTTGAGCCCAGCGGAGACCAGGGGCAGGCAATTCAAAAGCTTAGCGAAGGTTTTTTGCGGGGCGACAAGTTTCAGACTCTAAAGGGTGTTACCGGTTCTGGTAAAACCTTTACAATGGCAAAAATCATTGAACGCGTACAGCGACCAACTCTTATTATTTCTCACAACAAAACCTTGAGTGCTCAGCTTTACCGCGAGTTTAAATCTTTTTTTCCGGATAATGCAGTTGAATATTTTGTTTCATATTATGATTATTACCAGCCGGAAGCCTACGTTGCTGCCCGCGACCTTTATATAGAAAAGGATTGTGATATTAACCGCGAGATTGACCAGCTTAGGCTTAAGGCAACGTACAGCCTTATGGAGCGCCGCGATGTAATTGTTGTTGCAACTGTTTCCTGTATTTACGGCCTTGGTATGCCTGACGTATACAAGGGAATGCGCGTGCATGTAGAAGTAGGGAAGACTCTTGATATAAAGAAGTTTGCGGCTCAACTGGCCCAGCTGCAATACAATAGAAATGACGATATCCTTGAACGAGGTAACTTCCGTATAAAGGGTGATGTAATAGAAGTTTTTCCTCCTTACATGGAAACAGACGAAGGCTATCGTATTGAGCTTGACTGGGAAGAAGTAGTCAGAATCAGGCGTATTAATGTTTTAGATCACAGTGTAACAGGCGAACTTGATGAAACTGTAATTTATCCTGCAAAACACTTTGTTGCAAGTCGGGAACAGCTGCTTAGTGCCACAGACCGCATTCAGGCAGAAATGGAAGAACGTGTAGAAGAGCTTCGTGCAGCCGGTAAGATGATAGAAGCCGAGCGTCTTAAAACTCGAACAACCTATGATATAGAGATGCTTAAGGAAATGGGCACCTGTCCTGGTATTGAAAATTATTCTGGTCCTATTTCGGGGCGTACAAGGGGAGAGCCTCCTGCAACTTTATTACATTATTTCCCTGATGATTTTTTGTGCATGATTGATGAAGCGCATGTTACTGTTCCTCAGGTTGGTGCAATGTACGAGGGTGACCGCAGCCGCAAGCAGAATCTTGTAGATTTTGGGTTCCGTCTTCCAAGTGCTTTTGATAACCGTCCGCTTAAAAAGGCCGAGTTTGATGCCAGAATGAATCAAATCATTTATGTAACGGCAACACCTCGTCCCGAAGAAGTAAAGCAGAGTACGCAGGTTGTAGAGCAGCTTATCCGTCCTACAGGTCTGCTTGATCCTATTGTAGAAATCCGGCCGAGCGAAGGTCAGATGGAAGATATTTATAAGGAAGTTCGTGAGCGAATTGACCGTAAAGAACGCAGTTTGATTTTAACTCTTACAAAAAAAATGGCCGAAGATTTGACAGATTATCTTACCGGGCTGTCGCTTAAAGTAAAATACATTCATTCAGAAATAGACACTTTTGAACGTGTCGAAATATTAAAATCACTGCGCACCGGCGAAATTGATGTGCTTATTGGAATTAACTTGCTTCGAGAAGGAATTGACCTGCCGGAAGTAAGCTTTATTGCAATTCTTGATGCAGACAAGATTGGATTTTTAAGGTCAGAAACTTCGCTTATCCAGATAATTGGACGTGCCGCACGTAACTCCGAAGGAAAGGTTGTAATGTATGCCGACCATATGAGCCCTGCAATGGAAGCCGCTGTAAAAGAAACAAAGCATCGCCGCGAAGTTCAGGAAGCCTACAATAAAGAGCACGGCATTACACCAACAACAATCAAAAAGGCAGTAGAGGATTTGCTTGTTCACGAAAAACAGGATGCCCAGGAAGAAGCCACAATGGACTTAGAAGTATTGAAGCAGGGTGTAAACCTCTTCCGACCAGCCGACCGCAAAAAGCTTATCAAACGTCTTACTCAGGAAATGTCTGCCTGTGCCGAGCGTATGGAATATGAGCAGGCCGCAGTTTATAGAGATCAGATTAGAGAGATAGAAGCGCAGTACGGAAAATGAAATAATTGAAGGGCAAACTAAGAATCAAAACTTCCGATAACCTGATTTTTACCGGAGCCCTTTGCCTTATACAAATTCTGATCTGCTTTAGTTATAAGCGTATATAAATCCTTTGATGAACTTACAAAACCTCTTGTATAACCACCGCTGAAATTGAAATCACTGCTGATTTTTTCTTTACAGGTTTTGATTTTCTGAAGGAAGTCCTGTTCAGGTATTTCCGGAAGAACAATAAGATATTCGTCGCCACCGTAGCGGTAGCAATGTTTTTTTTCAAAGTTGTTCTGGAGTATGGTAGCAAACTTGTTCAGTATTTCATCTCCATAGTTATGGCCATGTGAATCATTAAAGATTTTAAAATCGTCTATGTCTGTGACCATGATAATAAATGTAGAATTCAGATTAGGATTTTTAGGATTTTCAAAATCCATATTTAAGGCATTGCGGTTTTTAAGGCCTGTTAAAAAATCATAGCGCGAAGCATTACGTAATTTGTCTGCAAGCTCATGATTTATAACATTATTTTCTGCAACCTTAAGATACTGCTGGTAACGTACAACATTTACCAGAATAAAGAAAATCATGATGACAGGGTAATTAATTTTAGTTGCATTTGAAACGCCTGCCGTAGTTGCCATAAGATAATAGAAAATTGAAAAAGGAATTGTAATAAGAATTATTGCCAGATAAGGCTTTATCATAAAAAAGCACGAAACAAAAAGTTCTATTGTGATAAAAACAAGTATTTGTTCATGCTTTATATAGTCATTAATAGAAATAAAGTTTGCAAAAACCAAAAGAGCAAATATAAAAAATAAAATACTTGCATCAAGTTTTAGACGTGAAAAGGGTTTGCCTGTTCGTTTGTGATAAACTGCATAAATAAAAAGCTGTGTTGCTGCCAGAAAAAGAAAGACATAAAGTGATCTATGATAAAGCAGCCATTGTGCAGCTTCCTGTTCGTTACCGAAGGTATGAAAAAAAGTCATTACAAAGGCAAATAATTCAACGAGCATTACAAGGAAGGAGCCTGGTACAGCAATACTTAAATTAGCACTGTCCAAAAAAAATTGAATTTCCGGATGTGTTTTTTCGAGACCCAAAGCTTTCTTTATAGACGAAAAACTCATACAACTCTCCTGACACTATAGAATTTACTCGATGTTTTGTGAGGTGTCAATAAGGAAAGCTTATGGTTACTTGATGTTACCTACAGTTGCTTGTTCCCCCATTGACTTTTTTTCTAAATTCTTTTATATTTTCTAAACTATCTTTAATTGTGGGAAATTTGTTTTAATATAAGGAAGGATACGAAAATGTCTAGATGTTGTGATATTTGTGGAAAAGGCGTAATGTCTGGTAACAAGGTTAGTAAGTCTTACAATCATACACGCAGAACATGGAGACCAAATCTTCTTAAGATTAAGGCTCAGTTTGGTGGTACTACAAGAACTATTAATATCTGTACAAAGTGCCTT
>JAGCTZ010000027.1 GCA_017963165.1 Treponema sp. | reverse complement strand
TTGTTGCTTTCAAACTTTTTTCATACAGAAATCTGTCATTATTTGCATCATAACAGCAGACTACAAAACTATCCTTGTGGACATCCATCCCTACATAAATTATAATTTCCATGTTGTGTCTCCTTTTGCATTTTGGTAATGTTACATTTGGGGTTTTATTTATTTCCATTTTGCAGCTAAATCCACGTTTTTGCAAAATGGAGACACAACATATTGTCTCCTAAATCCTGGAACCTAAAACCTGGAACCTGGCACCTAATTTTTTGTAGATATTTTTCAAACACTGTAGTATAATTTTAGGTAAGATGAAAAAGGTTTTAATAATTGATAGTCATCAGCTTTTCAGGGATTTCTTAAAGCAGAAGCTTTCTGTGGACCAGATTGAAGTTGTACTCACTCAGGAAAACAGAGACTCGTATCCTAAGATGCTTACTGTCCTTCCAAACCTCATCATCCTTGATATGGGTGAAGACAGAATGGAAGAAATGGCATTTTTGGAAAAGAAACTTAATGACCCTAACACTGCAAGTATTCCGGTAATCATCACCGGACCTTCGGCAGAAAAAAGCAGCATTGCGGCTCTTGCAAAATATGGTGTAATCAAATATTTTTCAAAACCGATTCAGTTTGACGTATTCTTTGAAGCTATCGGTAAAGTTCTTCACAATCCACTTTCTATGGACACGACTCCAAGTGTTCTTGACCTTCACCGTAACAACAGCATCATCTTTATTGAGCTTGCAGTTGGCTTAAACCGCGAAAAGCTTGCGCTTCTTCAGTATAAGCTTACAGAAATGATTGAAACAGAAGAAATTGATTCTCCAAAGATTCTCATCATGCTTACAAACCTTGATCTTACCTTTGTTGACGGCTACAACCTGGAGTTCCTGCTTGATAATATTCTGGCTTGTCCTAAGGTTCATACAAAGCATGTTAAGATTCTTTCGCTTAGTCCTTTCCTTAAGGATTTTCTTGATGGTCATAAAACCTACAGCGGAATTGAAATGTCTAATAACCTGCCAAAGGTTCTTAACTCGCTCATTGATACAACAATCACTTCGAGCGTTTCTGACCTTATCACCGACAGAATCCTTACATCTTCTTATCTTGACACAGATTCCAGCTCTGTTGAAACAAGATTCTTTTCTGATACAAACTCTGATCCGGAAGCGCTTAAAGAAAATGACGGAACAGTTCTTAAAATTGCGCTTGTCGACAGCGATATCCGTTCGCTTGCAATGTCAAAGGCTGCTTTTGAAAGTTTTGGCGCAACGTGTTATGCATATCCAAATGGTGCAGCCTTCTTAAAGGATTATTCTCCTGAAAAATTCAATCTTGTTGTTCTTGATGTAATTCTTACAGACAATATGGGCTTTAATATTCTTAATAGTCTTAAGAATCGTTATGATGCTCCGCCTGTAATTGTTTATTCACAAAGTCTTCAGCGTGACTGGGTTGTAAAAATCCTTAGCTCTGGTGCAAAAAGTTATATAGTTAAACCTCAAAAGCCAAACGTGCTTGTTCAAAAATCACTGGCTTTACTTAAAGGCGAATTCTAATCATGACAAAACAAAAAATTAACCTTCATACTCATTCAACCTTCAGTGATGGAAAAAACACTGCCGAAGAGCATATTCTTGCTGCAATTGACAAGGGCTTTACTGTTCTTGGATTTTCAGAACACAGCATTTATCCGCTTGATCCGGCGTTTTATTCTCCATTTGATTCTAACTGGCATATGCTGCCACAGACTTTTCCAGAATATGTTGCTGCAATAAAGGCTCTGAAAGAAAAGTATTCCGACCGCATAAAGATTCTGCTTGGCTTTGAAGCCGATTATTTTTATTCCGAAAAAATTGGTCTGGCATTTCCGGACAAAAACGCTTATAAAGAATTTGCACCTGACTATTTAATTGGTTCAGTTCATTTTTTGAATAAACCTGATGGTTTCTTTTCTGTTGATAACAAGGTCGAAGAAGTTCAGAAAGGTATGCTCAAGCTTTTTTCTGATGGAAAAGGTGGTATAGACGGTAAGTCTGTTGTGTGCGCTTATTTTGAAGCAGAGCGTGAAATGCTGCGTAAAGGTAAGTTTGAAATACTTGGTCATTCAGACTTAATAAGATTGAGGAATGGGGCGCTCAAGTATTGTGATGAAAATGACAGCTGGTATAAAGAGCAGCTTCTTCTTACAGCAAAGGAAGCAGCTAAAGCCGGAGTTATTGCAGAAATCAATACTGGCGCAATTGCCCGTGGACTTATGAATGATGTATATCCTTCTTCACAGTTTCTGGAATATCTTAAAGCACAGAACGTGCCTGTCTGCATAAACTCTGATGCCCATAAAACAGAATTCCTAGATGCAAGTTTTGATTATGCTGCCGAAAAAGCACGAAGGGCAGGTTATAAAGAAATAACCTACCCTATTGATGGAAAATTAATACATATTGAATTATAGCTCACAATAACGTTGTGATTTCTGAGCTTGTTGAAGGACGCCGCTTTATCTGTGTTTGCGTTCTTCTTCGCTGGCACAAGGAACACACATTAAAGCCCAAGGTACAGCTTCGAGTCTGCCTTTTGGAATTTCTTTTCCACACTTAATACAGCGTCCGTATTTATTCTGATAGATTCTGTCCAGACAATTATCAATCTGCTGAAGACGTTTTGCATCCTGAGAGCCAAGAGCAGTAAGAAGAGTGCGGTCAATAGCATCTGCGGCTACATCAGCTTCGTCTCCAGATTCAACAGTTTTTACAAGTTCGCGCATATCATCACTTTGTCCCGCAAGAGACTCAAGAATAGTTTTCCGTTGTTTAAGGAGCTCCTTCTTCATTTTTTCGATAAACGCTTGATCCATTTTATTATTCCCCCTGAATATTTTTAACACCCGATAATTTACTTTTTTACCTGTGTTGTCAAGTTCAAATGTTTTGTATATACTAATATAAATGCAAAATCGCAAAAACACAAACACTTTTTTTGCATTTTATTAAATTTTTTTACAAAGAGGATTTTAGAAATACCGTATGGCTAAAGAAGAAGCAATTGAAGTAGAAGGCGTAGTAAAAGAAGCACTTCCAAACACAACTTTCCGTGTTGAATTACAGAACGGACACATGATTCTTGCACATCTTTCTGGAAAAATGCGCAAGCACTACATTAGAATCGTACCGGGCGACAGCGTAAAAGTAGCCCTTTCTCCTTATGATTTGAACAAAGGAAGAATTATTTTCCGTCAGAAATAACAGGACGGTTATATTTATTCACATCTGACATCATGCAGTTTGCATTGACACAAAAATCATATTCTGTTAGAGTTTGCGAGTATGAAAAATATTATCCGATGGGCACAGAAAATTAATTCCTCAACGTTGGCTTACCTTTATTATAGCTATAATTTTCTCTCTGCCTGCGGAAACGGTGCACAATAGTATTTGTGTTTTTTGATAATGGTAATTACAGCCTTCCGCATTTACGGGAGGCTTTTTTTATATTCATTTATATTTTATATATTTTATTAAGGAGACATTGAAAAATGACATTGTTTGAAGATCTTAAATGGCGTGGCCTCATTAAGGATGTTGCCGGAGAAGAATCAGATTTACAGAAGGTTTTGGACGGAAAACCATTCGCTTTTTATTGGGGAACAGACCCTACAGCAGATTCACTTCATATTGGTCATTATTCTTCTTTGTGTATGGCTAAGCGCCTTGCCAATGCAGGTCATCACCCTATTCTTCTTTGTGGTGGAGCAACAGGTCGTATTGGAGACCCACGCCCAACAGCAGAGCGCGAAATTATTTCTGAAGAAGCTGTAAACAATAATATCAAAGGAATCAGAGAACAGGTTCAGCGCCTTGTCCCAACTGCAGAACTTGTAGACAACTACGACTGGTGGAAAGGCAAGAGCTTCCTTGACACACTTCGCGATATTGGAAAATACGTAAGCCTCAATTACATGCTCGACAAAGATATTATCCGACGCCGTCTTGAAACTGGAATTACATACGCAGAATTTTCATACATGCTTTTACAGGGCTTTGACTTTGTTCATCTTTTCCAGGAAAAGAAATGTCTTATGCAGGTTGCCGGCAGCGACCAGTGGGGAAACATCACAACAGGTGTAGACCTCATTAAAAAAATGCTGGACGGACAGGCATATGCCTTTACAATGCCACTTATTCTGGATGCAACAGGAAAGAAGTTTGGTAAGTCAGAAGGAAATGCCCTCTGGCTGGACAAAGAAAAAACTGCTCCTTACGCAATCTACCAGTACCTCATTAACTCTGATGACTCTAAGGTTCTGGAATATCTTAAGGTATTTACATTCCTTTCAAAAGAGCAGATTGAAGATGTATACGCACAGCACATGGCTGCTCCTGAAAAGCGTATTGCTCAGAAAACACTTGCATGGGAAATTGTAAAAGATCTTCACGGCAAAGAAGAAGCAGACAACGCTGTTCAGGTTAGCGAAAAGCTTTTTGCAGGAGACTTCAAAGGCCTTGCAGTAAAAGATATCCTCACTGGAATGAAAGGTGTTCCAACCTTTAAGTTTACCGAAGATGCTCCACTTGTTGATGTTCTTGTAAACAACGGAATGGCAAGTTCAAAACGTGAAGCACGCGAGTTTATAAAGAATAATGCAATCAGCGTAAACGGCGAAGTTATTAATGATGAAACTGCGGTTATCAAGAAGGATATTGCATTGGAAGGCAAAGTAATCATCTTCCGCCGCGGAAAGAAAAAGTATTATTTAGGCGAACTTTAATCAATAAGGAAAAAATGCCGGACGCTCCCGTAGAAAATGTACTCGGCCAACGGGGATGATGTTGTTCTCGCCCATTTTCTACTCCGCATCCGGCATTTTTCATATACCTTTAAATAAACCTGAATAATATTTTGCTTTTTAACCCCGATTAAACAAGAGGCCTCTTATAGCGCGGACAACGCCTGTAAAGCCTCCTATTATTATGCCCAGACAAATAAGCGGGCCAAACGGAATAATAAACCACGAAAATCTTAAAAGCCACATACCAGCAGCAGTCTGAAGTATTTTAAGAAGAAGCATATTCAAATAGCCGCTTTTTGTATAATAGCGTCTGTAAGTTTTACGTGTATATTTGTGTTCGTTACTCTGATTATTTTGAGAAGCATTTGCGTAGTTGCCATACCAGTCTTCTGTCTGATTTTCTTCCTGCTTCTGCTGTGCAGCACTTGCATTTGTAAACCAGCTCCAGAAGTCGCCACCCTGACCAAATGGATTTTCGTATGTATTTGACCACTGAGACTGATATGAGCCCTGAGACTGCTGACCATATTCGCCGTATGATGCATTTGCAAAAGGATTATAGCCGGCATTATCGTAATCGCGGCGTTTAGCTTCATCGCCAAGAATATCGTAAGCGGCCGTTACCTGTTTAAATTTTTCCTCTGCAACCTTATCGCCGGGATTCTGATCCGGATGATATTTGAATGCAAGTTTACGGTATGCTTTTTTGATGTCATCTGCAGATGCGTTCTTAGGGACGCCTAGAACTTCATAATAATCAGTCATAGTTTAAAAATAATATATAATTACAAAAAAGAAAAGTAAATTTATTGTTATAATATGAATTCATCTAGAAAAGTATGTCTGCTCCCGCGGGGAACCTGACTTTGACTCCGCCGAGAACGCGGATAGGAAATTATTCCGAAGTGCAGACCTGCCTGCGGCAGCCCCGCACTTCCCGCGTTCAATGCTCCGCAAAGCCAGAACCCCCGCTCCGCAAACATACTTTTCCAACTTAATTATATATAATATACTATGCCTTACTCGGGGGTTGCATATGGACATGGGTGACATTCTTGCGCAATGGGATGATATTAAGAAAAAGGAAAAAGCTGCTGTAAAGAAGCAGACGCAGGTATCTCATAAAAAGGCTAATGCGCCTACACAGGAAGAAAAGGAGCTTGCGCAGGCCAGAAAAGCTTCTTCGCAGACTATCCAGAACAGTCAAAAAATCAACCCTATGGAATACTGGCTCAACCGTTATGGCACTGTAGACAAGGATAAAATTGCCGAAGAAACTGTTGAACGCACAAAGCAGCAGGACAGACAATATGTGCTTAATATGAAACCCGAAGCTTATCTTGATCTTCATGGCTTACATCAGGATGAAGCACGTATTAGACTAGATTCTTTTATTTCGGACTGTAAAAGACGCGGATTCAGAAAAGTAATGATAATTCATGGAAAAGGCATTCATACAAGCGGGACAGATCCCGTATTGGGAGAAGTTGTCCGCCGCTTTATTGAATCTGATTCCCGCTGCGGAACCTCCGGACATCCAAAAAATAAATCGGAAGGTGGAACTGGCGCAACCTGGATTATTCTAAAGTAATACTCTGCCCCACCCGAAGCCCTTTTATTTTATAACTGCCACAGAACTCTTTTCGCACCAGCCTTCTGTTTCACCAAAGCGTAAAAGATACCATTCGCCTGATTGCTCCAAAAGCTGAACCCTGTTTCCAGCCGGAAGCTCTGATTTTATAGAAGCAGAAGCTTCGGGAATAGAACAGATGTGTCCGCCCGTAGAAACAGCATATTTTCTGCCGCCACAGACAGAACAGTAAATAACAAGAACAAGCATACAAACAAGAGCAATTCCCGTAATGATATTTAAGCCGGCACGTTTTTTCCTTATAAAAATAATCATAAGAACTATTAATGCCGCAGCAATTACAGAGCAGATATAAATCCAGACAATCTTAAATTCCTTCTGGTTGTAAGGAAGACCAAACATTTTTTCAAACTCGATACGCTGTTTCCGGGCTTTAGCAGAAAAAGAATGACGTTCACGGCTTCGAAGTTCAGCGAGTTTTCCAGCGTCTTCTTTTGTAATAGAAAGTTTTTTTCCTTCAAGGTCATCCAAATCATCAAGCTCAAACGCCTGTGCAAAATATGAATTATCATCAGTATTTTTGCTGCTGCGTGCCTTTACAACATTTACTTTTATCTGCGGAACTTTCACAGTAACCTTATCGCCGTTATATGTTATTGCCTGAATATTAAAGGTTGGAAAATCCATTACACCTGTTACAAGTGGAGTCCATTCAAAATCACTTACAGGAATAAGAGCATCACTTACGACTTTTTCGCGCTGTTTAATCACTGTAAATTCATAAACCTTTGTCTGAACAAAAAGCGAATCCTTTGGAAGCTCCCAGCTGAACTGGACAAGCTGAACCGCATATTGAAGACAAAGTCTGAACTTAAGCGGCTGGCCCGCTGCAACAGTTAAATTTTTATTCATTCCAGATTCGGTAACAATAACACAAATAGGAGGCTGCTCCTTCGGATTTATTCCGATTGTTACAGGCATAAACGAAATCTGTCGCCTGCTGTTTTTAATTTTCACAACCAGCGGAGAAAGCACATACAAGCCTGTTTTTGAAAACGAAAACCACAATTCAATTTTTGTTCCACCGCCTGCTTCGCCTGATTCAACCTTGCGCAAGGTTTTAAATTGAACGTTCTCCGGTTCTTCGGGCATAGTAATATCAATCTGTCCCGGCAAAGTATAAGGAATTATTACTTCAAATTTTATATCAGTATTAACTGCAAGCTGCTGATCCTGCACTGGTGCAATTCTGAGTTCCCTTATTAATGCGTTTGTAAGAGTCTGAGAAAAAACTGAAGTTGTACCGGCAGCAAAAATATAAACGAGCACTGCCATTACAAATCTTTTTAATAATCGTCTGCAAGACTCTGACTCTGGTTGCTTTCGCTGTTTTTCCATTGCTTCTGGTCATTCTCCTTTATTCGTTCAAAAACTGCCTTTTCCATATCATGATTATCTGCCGTGTTATCTTCGGTAGACGGAACTGCATTACTCTGATTATGCTGAACATTCACCTCGACACTTTGAATAGAAAGCTCAAGATTTATTTTTGCATCAACACGTGTACTGTCGGCTTCCAGCGCCTTTTTAAAATATTCAATAGCATGTTCGTAATCTTCATTTTTATGGGCAATAATTCCTGCATTATAATATGCACCATAACGAATTGTATCTGGAGCATCTTCTGCAAGTTCTGAATATTTTTCCATTGCTGCTTCGTCTTCGCCAAGAAGAGAATAAGCAGTTCCTAAATCATAAAGCGCATATTGAATTGCCTGTTCATTTTCTTTTTGATGTGCAGTTTCATTTGCAGAATTAAAATATGCAACAGCCTGTGAATATTGCTTCTTTGCAAAGGCAAAGGTTCCTTTAAGAATATCACTTGTAGAATCAGAACAGCCGGTAAATGTAAGTACCAGTAAAATGCAAGAGGCAGTCGCTGTAAATTTTGCGACAGCCTTAATTCGTGAAAAATCAAACTCTGTAAAAATATAACTAAAGCTGAAAAACAAAACGGCAAGTAAAAGGAAAAGTTTAAATCTTGGTACAGGTTTTGCTTCATAAGCAACTGGCAGCAGTTCACTTTCCTTAAGCTGATTAAGAAGTCGTACAGCCGAACCTTTTTCTGTAGAGTTAATAAAAATTACATCTGTTTGATTTTTATAAAAACCAAGATTCTTTTTGGCATCTTCGATAGTCGAAATTATAGTCTGTGAACGAAGCGCAGAATTCACAAGAGTCTGTCCGTCGCCGGCAAGCACTGGACTTTCTGTTTCACTTCCAAAACCAATTATTGAAACAGGGATTCCCGCCTTTATACATTCACTCAAAGCAGACTTTAAATGATTATCAGTTTCTTCTCCATCTGTAAAAACCCAGATTCTGCCGGCATTTGAATAATTTGTCGGGAACGTTTCTTTTGCTTTTAATATTCCCTTTCCTATACTTGACCCCGGAACTGTCATAAGCCGCGGCGACATTACATCAAGCAGGGATTCTATCATCATATAATCATCGGTGATAGGAATTGCCGCCACACCATCACCCTTCGCCAAAACAACAGAAACACTTACCCCTTCCATTTTTGAAAGCAGCGCTTTTGTATATTCACAGGCAGCTTTTAATCTTGTTAGTCCACCCTCACAATCCTCAGCCAGCATGCTGTTTGAAATATCATAAACAAGACTAACAGCAGCACCACTTTTCTGAACGGGCACAAGATAGGTTCCCCAGTGAATATCTGCATGAGCAAGCAGCAGCATTATAAAACTTGCAGCAATAAACATAGAACGCACAATCAGACTTTTTTTATAACGGAAGCTCATCATTTCGCGAAGCACAATTCGTTTTAAAAACCAGCCGACTGCAAAAAGAATAATTGCATACAAAAGAACCTTTCTATATAAACTTTGAGTTACAGTTCTGTAGGTATAATTTTGAATTACATTTTCTGACCTGGCTACAGCTTCGAACATCCGCGAAAATTCTTCCAGACTTGTTACTTCAAAATATCTTCCGTTTGCAAGAGAAGTTATGCGCCTAAGAGAAGTTGAATTAAAATTGGAATCAAGATAACCGGAATAAAGTTTTCCTGTAAGCGGATCAACATATTCAATAGGTACAGTTCCTTTTGTTCCTATTCCAACAACATAAATTGAAATATTATTATCTGCTGCAAGTGCTGCCGCAGTTTCCGGATGAATCTGACCAGCATTGTTTTCGCCATCTGTAAAAAGGATAATTGCTTTTTTCTGCGCAGAAGAGGAAACAAGATGACAAACGGCGGTACTTAATCCATCGCCAATTGCAGAGCCGTTACCAAGCATACCAACCTGTATATCATCAATTCTTTTTGCAAACGAAATCAAATCGGCAGTTGGAGGAACAAATACAGAAGCCTCATTTCCAAATACAACAATTCCAAAGCGGCAGCCGTCATGTTCAACAGCAACATTTCGGATTGTACTTTTTGCAGAATCAAGTCGGGACATACCGCCTATATCTTTTGCAGCCATAGAGGGAGATGTATCAATTGCAAAAACAATATCTGCTCCAAGAGATGTATAAACCTTTTCCTGTCTGGTTATTACAGGATCCGCAAGTACCGCTATTGCAATTACAAAACCCGCAAACATTACAACTTTTGCTATAATTGAAAGCAGCTTTCGTATATGTCCATTCCAGGCAAAAGCCTTTCCATTCCAATCCGCAAGAACAGCAGAAAAAGTTACTTGTTTGAAAATCTTAAAATATCTTAAAAGATAAAGCAGCGGAATCAGCAGCAAAAAGAGGAAGGCTGTTGGGTTTTGAAAATCAAGCATTGTCACCTCCTTCTTCTACAGTTTTTTCTTCCGGCTTAGTTTCGATTACATCAATTGCTTCTATTAAATCTGAAATTAGTTTTTCAAGTTCGCCTTTTTCAAAACAGGCAGCAGACGAATCAGAAAATCGTATAAAATCTGTGCGGACAAAAACAGTAATTATATTTTCAAAAGCTGAATATCTTTTTTCATCGGCAAGTCCGTAAGTTGCTTTTTCAAATGCAAGACTAAGCTCCGAAGAAAGCGTTTTTGTAAAAGGATAATCAAGTCTTAATTCCAGATATTCACGCATTATTTTTTGTATATGGGTACAAAGCTGTGCATCACTTTCATCACTTGTCTGACAATCCTGAAGAGCGCGAATTGTATTTTTTCTACTGCGTGCATAGCGTCTTTGCAGCTTAGTGTTTTTGAACCAGAAAACTACAGAACGCCATTTTACAATCAGTCTTATAAGCAGCACAATCAGAATTACAATAACTGCAATTCCACCATAGATTTTGTATGCAGTTCCAGGCAGCAGCAAAGGTGATGAATAAGTTCTAAGCCCCGAAACATTTTCTTGTTCTACAAGTGACAAAACCTGGATTCCTTCAAAATGAAAGGTTCCTATTCCGTCAATTTCTAAATCAGGCAACTGAATAACTCCAGTACGCCACGGAATAAAGCTTATTACAAGTGTATAATTATCCGCATCAGAAGAAGGAGCCGGCTGCACAACCTGAATTGAAATGTCTTTTATATCATAAACAGAAAAATCAAGAGAATCGGCAAACGCTTCGGAAGGAACAGAACCCGCAGTAAGGACAGCTTCACTTTTAAAAGAACAACGCAGCTCTGCCCTATCGCCTATATATACTGCCCTTGGAAAAACTGACTGCTTTGTCTGAACATAAATCATTTTTTTGCCTCAAACACCGCACTAAGCACCTGCAGCGGATCATCAGATACATTCATCAGATACGGCATTATTCCATGCTTTAAACATGTTTCCTGCCAGCGCCACTGCATGCTTTCGTTTCTATTTTTCCATTCTTCCTTGAGCTTTGAAGACGAGGTTGGAAGAACCATTTTTAAGTCGCTTTCTACATCTTTAAAAACTACAGAGCCGACAGACGGAAGCGCCCTGTCAAATTCATCTGTAATACGAAATGCTACAACATCATTTTTTTGTGCAAGCTGAATCAAAGGATTTTCCCAATTTGCACTTCGGAAATCTGACAGGACAAAAACAAGTGAACGCTTACGCAATATTTTATCTGCACCAATCAGGGCATTTGCAAGCACCGAGCCTGTCGTTTTATTTTCAGGAAGCTTATCAAGTCTTGTAAGAATAAGCATTGTCTGTTCTTTGCCTGTCTGCGGTTTGCAGGAAAAATGAATGCGTCCGTCAAAAAGAACAGCGCCTACAGAACAGCCGTTCATTTCGGAGGCAAGAGCTATAAGGGCAGCAATATTTGCACCGGCAGTATATTTATTCGGCAGTCTTGAACCGCAGTCAAGAAGCATAGAAGCAGAGGTATCAAGAATAATCAGAATCTGAAGCTCGCGTTCCTCTTCGAAAATCTTAACATAAGGGCGACCCATTCTTGCAGTAACGTTCCAGTCAATTGAACGGATATCATCGCCGCGAATATAATCACGAACGCCGGAAAATTCAATTCCCTGCCCGCGATAAAGCGAGCGGAAATTACCAGATTTCATACTTTCGGCAACAGAACGTGCTTGAATCCGCAGAAAAGAGGCTTTTTTTACTAAGGAATCACTGTCTATATATCCCATTTACGGAACCGGAATAAAATCCAATATTCTTGAAATTATTTCGTCAGAAGAAACGTTGTCTGCAGCAGCCTCGTACGAAAGCACAAGACGATGACGAAGAACATTCAGCGCAACCGCCTTTACATCCTCTGGAAGAACAAAATCACGCCCCGCAAAAAGTGCATGAACTTTTGCACACTGAAGCATTGCAATACCCGCACGAGGCGAAGCACCAAAATGAATGTAGCGGGTTATATCATTAGATTTGTTATCGCGATGAAGGTTATCCATTCTATGAGAAGTTTTTTCCTGAGCAGCAGCTGGTCTGGTAACCGAAAGAATATTTACTATATAATCAACAATTTTATCATCGCAATTTATTTTATCTGCAGCAGTACGCATATCCTGAATATCATTGGCAGAAACAATTGTTTTTACAGGAACCGTCGGAGCCTTTCCGCCGGTTTTTACAATAAGCTTTTCATTTTCGGCTGCAGGATAATTTACAACAAGCTTCATTATAAAACGATCAAGTTCTGCTTCTGGCAGATTGTAAGTACCTTCCTGCTCAACAGGGTTTTGAGTTGCAAGTACAAAAAATGGAGATGGAAGACTATACGTTTCTTCGCCGATTGTAACCTGACGTTCTTCCATTGCTTCGAGCATTGCAGACTGAACCTTTGCAGGCGCACGGTTTATTTCATCCGCAAGAATTACATTTGCAAAGACAGGTCCTTTTCTTACACTAAAGGTTCCCTTGTTCTGTTCATAAATAAGAGTTCCCGTAACATCAGCAGGAAGAAGATCCGGCGTAAACTGTATACGTTTAAAATCAAGTCCCAGAATCTGGGCAACAGTTTTAATGGTAAGAGTTTTTGCGAGTCCCGGCACACCTTCCAGAAGCACATGACCATCTGCAATAAAGGCCGTAAGGATATCAGTAACAAGTGCCTCCTGCCCCACAAGTCGTTTGGCACATTCAGATTTACACTTTTCAATCAGGTTTACGTATTTGGTTTCCATAATGAAACTATAACATATTGCGTAAGAAATGAATACTTTAAATCTAAGCGTAAAAAATTGATGCTACGGAGTGGGAATCGGTGGGTGGCTGCATCTGAGTTGTGCCGGAGGCATAGAAGAAATCCGAGGATTTACGAAGTAAACCGCAGGATTTCTACGATAACAAGCTCAGCCCGCAGACACACACCGATTCCCACGGGAGTAGCATCAATTTTTTATATTAAATTTCTAATTGTCGAAAACTTTCTTACGCCACTCTGCTTCGTATTCAGAAATGGAAACCTTATTATCCGTTGTAATTGCTTCGCTCAAATATGGTTCAACAACAACCGACTTGTACGAATCCCAGCGGGCCGGGAGCTTTTGCGGAACCTTAAGCTGATTTGCCGGCGGAAGGTTTGTAAGAAGTTGATTATAATAGATAGGAAGAACATGCTCGGTAACATCACGTAAAGCAGAAAAACCATCTGCAATACCAAACATTTCGTTATTAAGATTCATATCAATTTTACGTTCAATAATTGCTTCCTGATTGTCAGAATCAAAGAACCAGGAAAGGAACTCTGTAGCACCCTGCTCGTTTCTTGCTTTTTTATAAATTCCCATCATCGTAAAGGAATCTTCTATAGGAATAAAGCCGTCACCTGTTACCCAGCGGTAATCAATATCAAGCTCCTGAGATTTCATATTTCCAAACATTTTGTCACTTGTAGTATAGGCAAGCAGTGTTCGTCCGGAAGTAACCTGACGGTAATCAGGCATAAAAAGATATTTGTAAGCAAAATCCTGCTCTTCCTGAACAGATTCATTCGTGCCTGAAATCCAGTCACGCATATAATTAACCGCATTTCTAAGCCTTAAATCATTCCAGACAATCTGACCTTTTTCTTCCCTAAAATCTGCACCATAAAGCTTAGTAGCAAGATAAAGAAAATCATCACTTGCAGATGGAATAAAACCAATTCTGCTAAAGCTGCCCTTCTTATTTTTTTCATTAAAGCTCATTCCGGCAGATTTTATCTGGTCAAGCGACATCATATAATTTTCGCTTATATATTCACTATTAGAATTTGAAAAAATAATTGCAGGAAGGTTAAAGCTTACCGGCAAAAGGTACTGAGTCTTTCTTACTTTACCAGCTTCCAGAAGCTGCTCGTAAAACATAGAAGAAGAAACAGTCTGTCTGTCAAAAAGGTAATCAAGAGATTTAAACTGTTTTTGAGTTTTATCAGTTCTAAGCCAGGAGCCAATTACAATATCAGGAGGCAATTCATCCTTGGCAGGCGGCAGTTCCTGTGCAGGATTTGATTTATAAACAATAACAGCATTACTACCGGGATGAGTATTATTAAAAAGTTCTGTATATTGAGCAAATTCAGCACACGAAGTCCAGATTACAATCCGGCGCTGTTCCTTTTCGCCACAAGAAGTCAATAAAAATCCGGTAGCAAAAAGAACAGCAATGCTCAAAAAGATTTTTTTCACCAATTACATAGCCTCAGCTACATTATATATGGCAGAATAAACTTCTTCAATCTTTTCTTCGTCAATACTAGAGAAAGCAACACGCAGAGTATTAGGATCAATCTGAATAATTCCAATACCTTTTTCGGCAAGCAGCTTTTTGCGGATATCTTCTGCATTACCAGTCTTAACATTAAAGCTCATAAAATAGCCGGAATTAAAAGGCAACGGTTCAAGCACAGAAGATTTATGTGTATTTACAAAAGCACGTACAGCATCGTAACGGCGCTTAAGCATTTTGCGAAGTTCCTTTTTCTGTTCATTATGAGCCTCATCATCAAGAGCATGCAGAACAAGTGCCTGAGAAGGTGTAGAAGAACAGGAAACCGAAGAACGGATAGCAGCCATAAACTTAATCTGAAGAGCTGTAATCTGTTCATCTGTAAGTCCCTTAGAAGCAAATGTTACAAAACCAGTTCTAAAGCCCCATGCAAAATCTTCTTTTGTTGGACCATCGGCCTTAATTGCAAGAATATTTTCGTGAAGATCTGCAAAGTATGCAAAAAGCGACTGAGGTTCAATATCATCTTCGTAGTTAAGACCAAAGTAAGCATCATCGCTAAGAACAAGAACCTTTACACCACTCTCTGCAATTCCCTTTACAATACGGCAGATTTCGGCAGCTTCTGCTTTAGTTGGACTATAACCGCTAGGATTCTGCGGGAAGTTCAGAATAACACGAACCGAACCATATTTAGCAGCATCGGCTTTCATTGCTTCCTCAAGAGCAGCAATATTAAAAGAATTACCGTCAAAACATTTGAACTGATGGAATTCTGCACCACGGCGGGCAGCACAAATAAGTTCGTAATTATCCCAGCAAGGATCAGCCGCAAGCAGAGGCTTTGTTTCATCAATAAAAAGATCTGCAACATAAGAAAGAACAGCAGTCAAGCCAGGCACAAGAATCGGCAGCGAAATATTCTTACCGGCAAGAGAAGGATTTTTTTGTATGATTTTTTCTTTCCACAAAGCACGAAGCTCCGGATTACCTGCAGTTTTTGCATAAGCAACTGTTTCGCGCGGATTAAAAGACGGCATAGATTTTTTATAAGAATCAAGCTCAATTGGAGTACCATTTGCAACTGCCATACCAATTGTACCGTTTGCAAGATAAGCATCTTTAGCAGCTTCTGCACCCTGAGAAATAATGCCGTTAGGAAAATAAAGTCTCTTGCCCATATCAGACAAAAGAGAATCAACAACCGAACCCTTTAAGGTTTCATTTAATTCAATTGCCAGTTTATTCATAATGTCTAGATTATTGTAAATTTGAATAAGAATGTCAATATTATGCAATAATATGCGTCTTTTTTGTATATTTATGCAAGAAGTGAGAATAAATCACCAGCCATTGGCTGAGCGCCGTTTAAGATGTATGGAGTCTTAAGTGCCTGCTGAATCTGCTGTTGATAATTTTTGATAAGTGCGTCTGCCTGTTCCGGAGAAATATCCTTAACAGCCTTAACAGGTTCATTTTTTATTGCCGAAACGCGTTCTATGAGAGAATTCAGTATGCGGAGCTTGCTGATTGAAACCCCGTTCTGTCCGTTACCAGCTGCGACCCCTGAAACGTGGTCAAAATGAGAGTAAAGAAGTGCCGACTTGCTTACAGGAACATACATTTTTCCCGCAACAGCAGCAGTACTGCCATAAGAGAAACTAGATAATCCAGGTATAATAGAAGTCATCTTCCTGCCTCCATTATGATTATCGGGCATAAAAAAGGAAATATAAGGATTTTTTTCTATATGAATTCGCAGGGCTTCCGCATTATAAAACCTAAATAGGCATTATGAAAAAAAATGGCGAAGAAAAAGAAATCATGAAAAAAAGGTGCGAAGGTGTGTAAGGCCGCTGGCGGCCGGTGTTGTATAGCAGACCGTTAAAAAAACGCAATGCGTTTTTTAGGTCTACTTACTTGACGGGGGCGTTACGGGGGTGTCCCCCGTTGGAAAGGGTAGCGGAAAACCGAAGGTTTGTAGCGAGGGATTTATTATCGTACAAATCAGAAAAAATAGTCCACTGGACTGTTTTTTCTGATTTGTACAATCAATAATTTCCCCTCCGCGTTCTCCGCGGGAGTATTTTTTTCATACTTTTAAATTTAATTTTTTTTTATAATGTGAAAGCACTGTATGAATTCTCGCTTGAATTATTGCTTTATATCAAAAAAATCATTATATTTATATTTGGTATATTTTGGGTCTTTTTTGGCGGCACCCGCTTATTAGAAAAGGCTAACATATATAAGGAGTTTTTAATGAACGTTTCTGACATTAAGCATGCCGGCATTAAGGCATGGGTAGAAGAATGTGTTAAGATGTGCGAACCAGACAATGTTGTAGTTGTTGACGGATCCACAGCTGAATATGACCGCCTTATGAAAAAGTGTGTAGACGCAGGTCTTGCTACACCACTCAAGGCAAAAGAGAACTGCTTCTTGTTCCGTTCTCTTCCAAGTGATGTTGCACGTGTTGAATCACGTACATTCATCTCTTCTAAGAAGGAAGAAGATGCTGGTCCAACAAACCACTGGATTGATCCTGTAGAACTCAAGGCTACAATGAAAGGACTTTACACAGGTTGTATGCATGGTCGTACAATGTATGTAATTCCATTCTGCATGGGTCCACTTGGATCTCCAATTGCAAAATATGGTATTGAGCTTACAGACTCTGAATACGTAGTTTTGAACATGGACATCATGACACGTGCCGGAGAAAAAGTATGGCAGTACGTTGGAACAGACGGTGACTGGGTACCATGTCTTCACTCTGTAGGTAAACCACTTAACAATGGCGAAACAGATGGTGGAATCTGGCCTTGTGCTGATGTTGAACACAAATATATTTCACAGTTCCCAGAAGAACATTTGATCTGGTCTTATGGTTCTGGATACGGTGGAAACGCTCTTCTTGGAAAGAAGTGTTTCGCACTTCGTATTGCAACAGTTATCGCTCGCGAAGAGGGATGGCTTGCAGAACACATGCTTATCCTTAAACTTACAAATCCTAAGGGCGAAGTTAAATATGTTACAGGTGCTTTCCCAAGTGCTTGTGGTAAGACAAACCTTGCTATGCTTATTCCTACAATTCCTGGATGGAAGGTAGAAACAGTAGGTGATGATATTGCATGGATGAAGTTCGGAAAAGACGGTCGCCTCTACGCTATTAACCCAGAAGCAGGATTCTTTGGAGTTGCTCCTGGAACTTCTGCTGAATCTAACAAGAACGCTCTTATTTCTGCAGAAAAGAATACAATCTATACAAACTGTGCCCTCACAGAAGATGGAGACATCTGGTGGGAAGGCATTGGTTATCCTGCAAAGGGCAAGCTTGTTGACTGGAAAGGCAACACACGTGATGCACTTCCAAAAGACAAGTCTCCTAAGGGCGAAGAATTTGCTCATCCAAATGCACGCTTTACAGCTCCTGCTAAGCAGTGTCCATGTATTGCTCCAGAATGGGAAAACCCAGAAGGTGTACCAATTTCTGCTATCCTCTTTGGTGGACGCCGCCCTTCTACTGTACCTCTCGTACATCAGGCACGCAACTGGAACCACGGTGTATTCCTTGGATCTATCGTAGGTTCAGAAATCACTGCTGCTTCTACAATCAATCCAGAAGAAGTTGGTAAGATCCGCCGTGACCCATTTGCAATCATTCCATTCTGTGGATACAACATGGGAGACTATTTCCAGCACTGGGTAGACGTAGGTGCTAAGGCAGATCAGGACAAGCTTCCTAAGATCTTCTACGTTAACTGGTTCCGCAAGGATGAAAACAACCCAGATCTTCCTGGTGGATTCATGTGGCCAGGCTACGGTGATAACAGCCGTGTACTCGCCTGGATCTTCGACCGCTGTGACGGTGTTGACAATGCTGTTGATACTCCAATTGGTCTTATGCCAAAGGACGGAGCACTCAATACAGACGGTCTTGCTGACTACTACAAGAAGACTCTCCCAGAAATTCTCAAGGTTGATGTTGAAGGCTGGAAGAAAGAAGTTAAGGATATTCGTGAAAACCACTATCCTAAGTTCGGAAAGCATCTTCCAAAAGAACTTAATGCTATTCTTGACGACCTCGAAAGCCGCTTGAATAAGGCATAAAAATGAATACTAAGGGGCCCTTTCTCAGCACAAGCTAGCTCTGGGACCCCATTCATACAATCCCGCTCAATTATTCTGGGCGGGATTTTTTATGGAGTCATCTATGAATAAAAGAATTAAATCTGCTGTCATGATTCGTTTTCTTTTTGTTATTCTTTTATTAACATCCTGCGTAAGTCATCCTGCTATCAATCCACAAGATGAACAATTTCTATATCCATCGGAATCATATTTGCCGCAGGAGTTCTATTGGGAACATATTGCTCCAGGCATTTCACGTTTTGATTTTCAAAATTCAGAATTTCCAATTATTTATCACGCAGTCAGAATTGACCTTACACAACCAGGGCTCCAGATAGTTTGTTTTCCAGATGCTTCAACACTACAGACAAAAAATGGAACAGTTCAACAAGAGATTCCACAACCTTTTATTTTTAAAAGCATTACAACCCGTAAATTCGCAAAAAAATATGACTGTATCATAGCAATTAATGCTTCTAACTTTGGCGGTAAAAATGGAAAATGGGATACAAAAGCAAAAATCACTTCGACAAGACTAATTGCAGGCGTACATAAAGCTGATGGAATCATTATTTCAACCCCACGTGCCAACTATTCAGTATTATGTTTCAAAAAAGAAACACATGAAGACGGCTCAAGTTCCTGGCTCGCCAAAATTGAATCAACCCAAAATACAAAAAATATTGAAGAATGGGATTTTGCATTCAGCGGCTTTAGTACAGTGCTCGAACAAGGTATCGTAAAAAATTTTTCATTAATAAATCACGACTCCCGAAGCGGCGTAGGAATTTCAGAAGACGGTACAATTCTTTATTTACTGGTTGCCGAAGGAGAAAACCCTTCAAAAAGCGAAGGACTTTCCTACCCTCAATGCGGACAAATTTTTAAGGCCATGGGCTGCTATAATGCAATGGAACTTGACGGCGGAGGTTCAAGCGAACTTTGTATAAACGGAAAATCAATCTTATCTTATAAAAACTTTCGCTATCAGGCTAACAGCTTTGGCTTTAAGTTAAATTAATTCAAGCGTATTAAATTATCTTCCTCTTAATTTTGCCATAGCTTCAGGATCTTTTTTGATATTCTGAATGGCATTTAATAAGAAGGCAAAGAACACACTCATAAAGAAAGCTGCAAAGGCAACAATAATACACAATTTTCCGCGGCTAGGACCCGATTTCTGATCAGGAACTTCTGCATATTCCAGAATCTGGAAAATAGGCTGTTCACTTGCCATTGTTACTTTAAGACTTTCGTACTGAGCTTTAAGTCCTGAATAAATCTGCTGCTGAACATTAAATTCAAGCTGAAGCATTTTTGAATCCATAACAATTGAACCGCTGCCTGCATCATATCCGTAAAGAGATTTTCGTTCCAGGTCATTAATCTGCTGCTGCAAATCGAGCATATTCTTGTAAGCTGTATTTATATTTTCTTCAAGATTAGAAGCTGCAAGTTTGTTCTGATCAACGCCAATTTCAATAAATCTTTTTTCAAGTAAATCAACAACGTAATTAACAACTGCCTGAGCAAAAACTGGATCTCTATCTGTAAAGCTTACTGTAAATACTCCGGTTTTATCATCAAAGGAAGCAGAAAGGTTTTTCGAAAGAGCCTTGCGGCTTGAAGCAATAGGATATTTTTCAATTTTATAACGATCAATCAAATTAAATTCCTGAACAACAGCATCCTGAATAGTATGTGAACCGACAAGATAAGAAGCAAGAGCACTATAAGTCACGCCACCGCCAGAAACATTTACACCAGCCATACTTGCAAGACTTCCAAGACCACTGGAACTGAGTACACTTGATAAAGAACTTCCCGAAGAATCCTTGTCATTTATAAGCATCTGCGCTCTAGGTGTATACTTATTTGGCAAAAATGATTTTTCCGGAGGCAGCTTAAGAGAAACAATACATACAATTACAACGGCTACACAGGCAAGACCTGTAACAATCATTATAAGCCATTTCCAACGCAAGAGCACTGCGAATAAATCTATTAAACTGATTTCATCATCTTTATCTTTCTGCTGAATTACTTCGTCACTCATAACAAATATTTTACCACATATTTTACAAAACTTCTACTTATCACTTATCAAACAGAGCAAACACTTTGTAACGAACAATTGTATTAGCGGGTCCCAGCGACGGAGGGGAAAGCCTTCCCCTGTCTCCAGCCCGCCAAAGCGGTCTTCCGCCACCCCTTCTCCTAGGGGCTCTGCCCCTAAAACCCCGTAAATAAGTAGACCTAAAAATTGCTTTTGCAATTTTTTTAACGGTCTGCTATAAAACACCGGTCGCCAGCGACCTTACACACCTTAATTTCTTTTTCCTGCGTCCCGCACATGCTTATTATTTACAATGCGTTTACTCCGTAATTCTCAAATAAATACTGGTAAATTCTAGCAAATTCTTTTTGTTTTCGATATACTATTGCTTTCGGAGATTCGGAGGCATTTTATGGGTGGCATTTTTGGTGTTGCTTCAAAAACAGACTGTTCGTTAGATTTATTTTTTGGTGTTGACTATCATTCACACTTGGGCACAAGACGTGGTGGTATTGCCGTTTATTCCGATGAAGGCCGTTTTGAACGCTCAATTCATAATATTCAGAATTCACCGTTCAGAACAAAGTTTGAGCACGACATTGAAGAAATGCACGGCAAGCTTGGAATAGGCTGTATCAGCGATTATGAACCACAGCCTCTGCTTGTAAACTCTCATCTTGGAAGCTGGGCAATTACAACTGTCGGAATTGTTACAAACAAGGACGAGCTTGTAAAGGAAGTTCTTGATTCAGGCTATACACACTTCCTTGAAATGTCTGGCGGCGAAATCAATCAGACAGAACTTATTGTTGCACTTATAAACCACGAAAAAACAATTGTTGACGGAATTAAATACGTTCAGGAAAAAATAAAAGGTTCAATCACAATGCTTATCCTTACAAAGGACTGCATTTATGGTGCACGCGATAAGCTTGGAAGAACTCCGCTTCAGATTGGTAAAAAAGATGGTGCCTACTGTTTTTCTTTTGAAAACTTTGCTTATGTAAATCTTGGCTACACAGACTGTCACGAGCTCGGCCCTGCCGAAATTGTAAAGCTTACAGCAAATGGTTATGAAGTTCTTCAGCAGCCTGGAAAAGAAATGAAAATCTGTACCTTTCTGTGGATTTACTACGGCTACCCTACTGCAAGCTACGAAGGCGTAAATGTTGAATCAATGCGCTACAACTGCGGAAAATATCTTGCAAAGCGCGACAAGGGTTCTGTTGAACCGGACATCATTGCAGGTGTACCTGACTCTGGAACTGCACACGCCATCGGCTATGCAAACGAAAGCAATATTCCGTTTGCACGTCCGTTCATTAAATATACACCTACATGGCCTCGTTCCTTCATGCCTACAAATCAGGAACAGAGAAACCTTATTGCACACATGAAGCTTATTCCTGTTCAGTCGCTTATTAAAGGTAAAAAAATTCTTTTAATTGATGATTCAATTGTCCGCGGAACGCAGCTTCGTGAAACTACAGAATTTCTTTATAACTCAGGTGCAAAGGAAGTTCATGTTCGTCCTGCATGTCCGCCGCTGCTTTTTGGCTGTAAGTATCTCAACTTTAGCCGCTCAAAGTCAGAAATGGATTTGATTACCCGCCGCATCATCAAGCAGTTCGAAGGCGACAATGTTACCGATGAAGTTCTGCGCGAATACGCAAATCCAGACAGCCCTAAATACGCTGCAATGCTCGAAGAAATAAGAAAGCAGCTGCACTTTACAAGCCTGCGCTATCACCGCCTTGATGACATGCTCGACAGCACAGGTCTCGACCACTGCAAGTTGTGTACTTATTGTTGGGATGGAAGGGAATAGGTAAAGGGGTCCCTTCGAGAGCCTCAGGGACCCCGGCAATAACTTTATGGTCCCTGAGGTTCTCGAAGGGCCATCAGTTAAACTCGTACAATAAACGGCATAGCCGGCAGCCCAGACTTAGAATACAACGTTACAAATTCTGGACAGTTAGTCCACAGATAGCGGAGCTCTTTTATAGGGTATCCGCTTTCTTTTATTTGGGAAGGAATTTCTACTTCTATGGTGTCGGGACCTGTGACAGTACCCTTGACTTTTACGTGGAAGCTGTCTTTTCCTGTAAAGTGGAATGGGACACTGTTATGATCCCCTCCGGCATATGAAGTGTTTTTGTCAAAACTGAACGGGGCGTTTTTATCATCATGCATACAAACAAAATACAGGCCCTGAATTCCAACCAGTTCGGAATTGTTCATTATGACTTCCTGGTCAAACTTGATCGTAATTTTATCGCCATCAACCTTGTAGGATTTCATAAGAGGTGCAGTTGTATTTTCGTGACCATAAGCAATTCTTAAAGCTTCGCGAGCGGCACGTTCACCTACCACTATTTTATCTTCCGGATGAAGATCATTCCATTCGCCGGCGTCTATCATCGGAGCAAGAGCGGCATTACCTGCGGCAGCGACCCCATCAAACTGAGCTTGTCTTAACCAGGCCCAATCATCAGGAAAATTGCGTTGTTCGTCCTTATAGCCGTCGCCCCATTTTGGAAGCTGAACAACAACAACAGGCATATTCTTTGGCGCATAAACAAATTTACTGCGCCAAAGTTCTATCATTTTTTTAAGAAGCTCTGCGTATTCAAAAGCGTCCCAGGTATTTGATTCTCCCTGATACCAAAGGGCACCTGCAACAGCATAATTAAAAGCAGGAGCAAGCATTGCGTTATAAAGTGCAGTAGGCTGCCATTCAAAGAAAGTTGAACCCGGACGATTTGGTGCATCACAGGCAACACGTTTTTTCCATTCACCATCAAGACTCAGACGCTGATTCGAAGTAAAGATTGCATAAGTTTTATCTTCGTAAAAGCGAATTGGAGTCTGATTAGTTTTTACAACTCGAACTGTGATTGTATTTTTTCCTTCGTGCAAAACATCACGCGGAATTATGTAACGGCGTGGAGGATAGCAGTAGCCTGTTTCACCACAATAAACTCCGTTTACCCATACACGGTCTGATTCTACAATTACACCAAGCCACAAGCGGATATCTTCACGCGAATAAGTAAGAGCAGCTAAATCTGCAGCAGAAATATCTACTTCTTTTTTGAACCAGCAGACGCCAGCTTCTTTTAAGTCATAAAAATTATTTGGAATAAAGCAGTTTTGCCAGTAGCTGTCATCGGCTATTTCTTCGAACGAAAGCTGTTCCCAATGCTCACGCAAACCTGTATCAGATGAATCAAGATTTTTCTGCCATTCCATTCCGGCACGCATTTCTTGTTCCTGCTGATTTTTTACTGCATCCGGTTGGCGCCATTTTTTTAACTGTTGCAAATAGTTAGTTTTATCTAACTCTTTAAGAGATTCTTCGCTCATCCAGGAAGTAATTGGAGATCCACCCTGGCTTGCATTTATAATTCCTACAGGTACACCAAGTTCGGTAGAAAGATTTTTTGCAAAGAAATATCCGGTACCACTCATAAGGGCGATTGTTTCAGGACTGGCAGGAATCCAGGTTGGATTTTCTACTGTGTTCTTTTCGCCGTCATAGGAATAAGTAATTGGAATTGTAATCATGCGGATATTGTTGTCTTTTGGAAGCTTCATTTCATACGGATAACTGTAACGAAGCCGATCCATTGGAAGTTGAGCATTAGACTGTCCGGAAGTTACCCAAACCTCGCCAACCCAGACATCTTTGAATGTAATGGAGTCACTGCCACTGGTAAGATGCAATTCAAAAGGACCGCCAGCCTGACCGGGATTATATTCAATTTTCCAATTGCCGTCGGCGTCTACAGTTGCAGAAGCTGTGACCTCTCGGAAGGTCAAATCAACCTTTGCGCCACACTCCCCTTTCCCAAAAATACAGTTTACAGTATTGCGCTGCAGAACCATCCCGTCTGCATAGATTCCTAAAACTTTGAAATTTTTACCTGCCATTATTATATTTTCCCGTTTTCCCTTAAAATTCCCTCTATGAATTCTACCATCTCATAAACCATTGCATCACAATGAGGTTTGCGTTCACCACCACGCTCGGCATTTACACGCAAAAGATCTGCACAATAAATCATTCCTTCGTGTTTTTCTTTAACAAATTCTACAACTCGCTTGGTTGTAGGAACGTCGTCTACACCAAAAAGACCAAGTGCCATAAGAGCGCCAGTAATTACTCCACAGGTTCCGCCTGTTTTCATACCAAGTCCAAAGCAGGCACCCATCTTATAGGCAAGTTCATCACTCACACCAGCATCTTTATTAAAAGTCATCAAAACCGACTGCGCACAGTTATGATGAGGTTCCACAATAGCACGAATTTCTTTTGCACGTTCAAGATATTTACTCATACACCTTCCTCACTAGCATTATAACACATTTTTAAGTTTTAGATTACTACTATAATTATTTTCTGTCATTGAAAAAAACGTTTTTTTACGTTATTTTATAAATATTATTGGAGGCACAAATGGCATTCGTAGATGAATTATTGAATAAGGCAAAGACTGCTGGAAAAACAATCGTACTTTGCGAAGGTGAAGACAAACGTGTTGTTGAAGCAGCTTCTAAAATCACAAAAGAAGGAATCGCAAAAATCATTTTGATTGGAAGCGACGAAGACATTAAAGCAAGCAGAAGCGACGCAGACCTTAGCGGAGTTACAATCGTTGACCCGGCAAAGGACGCAAACGCAGACAAATATGCAGAGCTTCTTTTCAAAGCCCGCGAAGGAAAAATCAACAAGAAGACTGGTGCACCTGAATACGCAGACGTTGCAGCAGCTAAGGCCGCAATCCTTAAGGATCACACAATGTACGGCGCACTCATTTTGAAAGCTGGCGACGCAGACGGATTTGTAAGCGGCGCATGCCACTCTACAGCAAACACATTGCGCCCAGGCTTGCAGGTTATCAAAACCGCTCCTGGATTTAAGACAGTTTCAAGCTGCTTTATCATGGTTGCTCCAGAAGGCGGAAACAAATATGTTCCAGAGGGAGTTGCAGTATTTGGTGACTGCGCAATCAACATTGAACCAAGTGCAGAAGAACTTTGCGACATTGCTCTTGCTTCTGCAGACACAGCAAAGAAAATTGCAGGAATTGAACCACGCGTAGCAATGCTTTCTTTCTCTACAAAAGGAAGCGGAAACGACGCCAAGTTCTACGATACAGTTACAAAGGTTCAGCAGGCTACAGAACTTGCAAAAGCAGCCGCTCCAGATCTGGCACTCGACGGAGAATTCCAGTTTGACGCCGCAGTTGCTCCAAAAGTTGGAGAACTCAAAGCTCCAGGCAGCAAGGTTGCAGGCCACGCAAACACCTTTATCTTCCCTAACATCAACGCCGGAAACATCGGCTACAAAATCTGCGAGCGCATGGGCGGTTGGATGGCCATTGGTCCAGTTTGCCAGGGCTTTGCAAAACCTCTGAACGACCTTAGCCGCGGCTGTAATGTGGATGATATTGTTGCAACTGTTGCTGTAACAGCATTACAGGCATAAAAAAATAATAAAGAGGGGGAAGTCTCCCCCTCGCCCGCACTTCGTTGCGGGCTACCCCTTCCAACGGGGGGACACCCCCGTAACGCCCCCGCTTTTTAATTTTTCTTAACTGGATTATAACCCTTTGGAATTTCTTTTTTAGGTGCTGGTTCTGGCGATAAATTGTTCATTTTATAATAATCAGTTTTACTTATAGTATTATTACAGCCTGTTTTATTTGATTTAAAATTTGTACATCCCAAAAAGTAATCGGTTCTATCCCCGTTTGGTTTTGCAATTAAATAACCGTCACATTTATCACATTTTTGGATAGAAAGTTTACCAGCTGCAATTTCATTTGTCATAAAATCGCAAATTTCTGGATCATTCATACAAATCCATAAACGTAAGCCATAGGCATTTTTCACTTTCTTCTGTAATGGATAACCACACATAGGACATATTTTTTTATAGTTTATCGACTCTGAAATTTCTTCATTCCATTTTCCTTTTAAAACAACATTTTTATAATCATGTTTTATCTCAAGTAAAAATTCTGATGGATTCGATTCAGGTGCAATAAAATAAACACGATTTTTTGTTCGCGTCATGGCCACATAAAAAAGACGTCTTTCTTCCGCAGATTCTATAAAATCATCTCGCTTTATAACGAAATTCAACACAGGATCATTTTCAATTTTAGAAGGAAAACCATATGTTTCATTTTTTCCATTTATAACTATTACATTATCATATCCCAATCCTTTGGAAGCATGAGCCGTCATGAAAGTAATTTTTAAATATGGATATTTAAGACTTTTTACTTTATTTCCAAAATCCTTAAATTCAAACAAGCCTGACTTCTCTAGATTTTTTCCATCAAAACCAAAACGACCTAATAATAAAATCTCTTGTTTTTTAGAATCTTTTCCTTCTTTATTATTAAATTCTATAATTTGCTCTAGAGAAGTTTCAACTGCTTTTGCAAGATTATAGTTTGCATTACCACCAAATTTCTTAGTTCTTGAATCATATGTATAAATAATTACAGGATCTGTTATTACTTTCGGGGATTTCAATGACTTTTGAATTTGTGCTGTATTTTTCTGAATAAAATTACCTGCAATATCGATGACTTCTTGCGAATTCCTATAGGTATTTGTAATCTTGAGTTGTTCTGCATATCCCATGATTTTTTCAAATTGAGTAAATAA
>JAGCTZ010000026.1 GCA_017963165.1 Treponema sp. | reverse complement strand
TGACTTGTTTTCGCTTGATGGCTGCGAAGTGCTTTCGGATTTTACCGGCTGCATAAAGAAAATCTTTTGTGATAAGGCAGAAATTGCTTACATGGGCGATGAAGAATTCTGCGTTGTCGCGCTTAATCTGCGCAAAGAAGACATTCACCGCATGCTGGTCAACTTAGACGAGCTTCTGTTCGCTGAAATTCAGAAACATCCGCGCTATCAGTATTCAATGTCTTCAGGTTCAGTGCTGCGCTCTGAAGTTGAATATGTCTCAAACCTGCTGCCTCTCGCCAAAGAGCGCATGCTGTCTCAAAAAGAAGGCTTCCGCAACTAGCGCCCCGCACCATTCGGATTGCTTCGTCACTTCGTTCCTCGCAATGACGACTGGTGTAACATGACCGAATGCAAACCCGTCATTGCGAGCCGTAGGCGAAGCAATCCAATGATGCTGCAGCAACTTTTTGCTTGATAACACCAAAACTATCGTATAAACTTATAGGAGTAAATGACAACTTTGGAGTTTTTGGAATATTTTGGAGACTGACAGAAATCTCTGTCACTGCATGGATTATGGCGTTGTTAAAAGACACTCTTTCAAATCAGAAGTTATTACGCTATGGAGTTCTCTCAGCTTTTGCGCTTTGCATTTTCTTCTCAATTTTTTATTGGGTAATCCGCGAGCTTGAGAGGTCAATTGTCTTTAACGCAGAATCTTTTAATTCAGGCTGGACGCTAACCATAGATGACAGGCGTTTTGACAATGTAGATCTTTCTGACTTTTCTTTTCCGGTAGTTTCAACAGGCACAAAAGTTGTTCTTGAAAACAAGCTGCCTGAAATTACTGTAGAAAATCCTGTGCTTAGAATGTACACGTCATACTGCACTGTTGATGCGCGCATTAATGATAAAATAGTTTACCGCTACGGACAGGAGTATGTTCCAATTTCAAGAAATGTCGGTTCGGGTATGCATATAATAATCCTTTACGGCTGCACCCCCGGCACAGACATAAAGATTATCCTGAATGTAACCGAGCCGCGCTCGTTTACGTCTTTTCAGCCTGTCTGGATAGAAGACGCAAGAAAGTCATTCTCTAACATGCTTTCAGGGCGTCTGTTCATGATGTTCTGCTCTGTGTTTCTTGTACTTACCGGGCTTGTAGGCACAATTGTTGTTCTTATATTCATTGCCTTTGAGAAAGGCGTTGCGAAAATTCTTCCGCTTTCAATGTTTCTGCTGTGCCTTGGTCTTTATGAGCTTTACGCAAACAAATGTGTAAACGCATTTTACCATAATTATTCAATTAACACGTGGGTAGAGTATTTTATGCTTTACTGCACGAATTTTTCAGTTCTGGCGGTTTTTTACAAGTTTATTGCGCGCACAAAAATTATACAGCGGATTGTGCTCGGCTTGATTTATGGTTTTGCAATTTTCTGCTCAATCGCCCTGCTTCTCGATTTTTCAGGTATAATGCACCTGCCGTCTTTCCGTTCAATTCAGTTTGTTTTTCTGGGTGCAGAAATTCTTTTATGTATATTTGTGAGCATAAGGAATGTTCTTGTACTGGTGTGGCGCGAAAGGCTTCCGACTATCGGTTTTCTTTTTATGCTTTTATTCATGATTGTGGACATTGTGCGCTACCCGATTCAAAAGTATTTTTCTCTGAACCTTCAGGTTATGCAGGGAAGCCCGCTTTCTTTTGGTGTTCTTGTATTCGTCACAATAATGATAGCTCACTTTCTTTTTCAGATAAGACCTGATTCTGAAAAAATGGCTGTTGAGCTGATTAAGGACGAGCAGCTGCGGCTTGATTATCAGACAGGGCTTTTGAATGCTTTTGCAATAAATGAATACTTGAAAAATATTGAAACAGCAAATGATGTAGATTTTTCTGCAATAATGCTGACATTCACATCAGCCGGAAGAGATACGCCAGATTTGTTTTCTATTGAAGGCAGTGAGGTGCTTTCGGCTTTTATAGGCTGCATAAAGAAAATCTTTTGTGAGAAAGCAAAAATAGCATATTTGGGCGATGAGGAATTCTGTATTATTGCGCCTAATTTGCGCAAAGAAGATATTCACCGCATGATGGTCAATCTGGATGAGCTTCTGTTTACTGAAATTCAGAAACATCCGCGCTATCAGTATTCTATGTCTTCAGGGTCAGCGCTGCGCTCTGAAGTTGAATATGTCTCAAACCTTCTGCCGCTTGCAAAAGAGCGCATGCTGTCTCAAAAAGAAGGCTTCCGCAGCTAGCACCTAGCAGGTTTTGTGTGTGAGGACTATGCCAATTTGCGCGGAGAGCAAATTGGCTGGGTTTGCCGATCCATGCTAATTCCGTAGAACCGACTCAATCGCAAACCCGTCATTGCCCGGCTTGACCGGGCAATCTTGCATAAAGATTATCGGGTCAAGCCCGATAATGACACTGCCGCTTGCAAAAGAGCGCATGCTGTCTCAAAAAGAAGGTTTCCGCAACTAAAGTCATCTCGTCATTCGGATTGCTTCGTCACTTCGTTCCTCGCAATGACGGCTGGTGTAGCATGGGAAGTCAAACCCGTCATTGCGAGCCAATAGGCGAAGCAATCTAATGGCAAAAATATGAATATCAATAATAGGTATGAATTATCAAAAATATATATATCTATATTAAAAAATCAAAGTTATTATAGGAATATCAAAGGTTCAGGATCTTTGTGAGTTTCTTGAAAAAATGAGGATTAAAAAAGCGTAGAAAAATAAAAAAAATTGCTTGACTTAGTTGGAATAATCAACTAACATAATAACATCATTAACTTGAATAAATCTGAAAAAATTATTGAGTTTATCCGCTTTTTTTGTGTAACCTCAATGATGATTCAGGTTTTTATAAATGAAAATTTTATAACATCATAATAGGAGGAATGTTATGAAAAAGTTGCTTGCTGCATTGGTTTGTGTAGCATTGATCGTTGGTTCTGTATCAGCAAAACCAAAGAATGACAAGAATGTAAAGGTTATCAACGTTTGGACTTTCACAGATGAAGTTCCAAAAATGATTGATAGATACGTTGCAACACACCCTGATTTTGACTACAAAATCAACACAACAATTATTGCAACAACAGACGGTGCTTATCAGCCAGCTCTTGACCAGGCATTGGCAGGCGGCGGAAAAGACGCTCCGGATATCTATTGTTGTGAATCAGCATTCGTTTTGAAATATACTCAGGGCGATGCTTCTGGTTACGCTGCAAAATACAAGGATCTCGGAATCAATGTTAACAAAGCTTTGAAAGATGCTCAGATTGCTCAGTACGCAGTTGATATCGGTACACGTGGAAAAGACCTCGTAGCTCTTCCATATCAGGCAACTGGTGGTGCATTCATCTACCGCCGCTCAATCGCTAAAGCTACTTGGGGTTCAGATGATCCTAAAGTTGTAAAAGACAAGATTGGTGGCGGTACACAGAAACTCGACAAATTCTGGAAAGCTGCTGAAGAACTTAAAGCTAAAGGTTACAAAATCTGCTCTGGTGACGGTGACCTCTGGCACGCTGTAGAAAACTCTTCTGACAAGGGTTGGATTGTAAACAACAAGCTCTACATTGACCCGAAACGCGAAGCTTTCATGGACTATTCAAAGAAGATGTTCGACAACGGATATCATAACGATACACGTGACTGGACAGACGCTTGGTTCGCAGATATGAAAGAAACAGGTACAGCATTCGGTTTCTTCGGTCCAGCATGGCTTATCAACTACGTTATGGCTGGTAACTCAGGCGGTTCAAAGATCGGTGAAGGCTCATTCGGTGACTGGGCTGTTACAGAATCTCCAATCGGATTCTTCTGGGGTGGTACATGGTTGGCTGTAAACGACAACACAAAAGTTAAAGACGGCGTTCGCCAGATTATCGAATGGATTACATTGGATACATCTGAAAGCGGTCTTCTTTACGGTTGGGCAAACGGTACATGGTCTGGCGAAGCTGGAACAAAAGATACAGTATCTTCTGGTACAGTTATGGCTAAATCAAACGGTAAGCTTGACTTCTTGAACGGTCAGAACATGTTCGACGTATTTGTTCCTGCTAACAAATATGCAACTGGTAAGAACCTTACACAGTATGATGAAGGTATCAACCAGGCATGGCGTGATCAGGTTCGTGCTTATGCTTACGGTCAGAAATCAAAAGAGCAGGCTCTTGCTGATTTCAAACAGACTGTAGCTGACAAGTTTGACCTTGACATCTAATTGACTTAACTGGTGCTGTCTTGTAAAAGGCAGCCCGGTTTGTTTGCTGATAACGAGTTTGTGTTTTGAAAACTTTGCAACTCACAAACTCGTTTTTTTTTCGATTTTTTAATGTGTACAGACACAGTCTTTCCATTTTTTGGCTGGGGTTTATATGAAACAGAAACACAACAAAATAAGCTATGCAAAATACGGATATTATTTTGCCATTCCGTTTATTGTAGCCTGGCTTATTTTTATGGCATATCCTATTATTTATACTATTGTTTTAGGTTTTACAAACCTAAAAGGTATGGGCAATACAAATATCCAAGTGGCAAAACCATTCTTCAGAAACTTTATCAGATTGTCTTCTAATCTTACATTTATTAAATCTGTAAAGAATACATTCATTATTTGGATTACGAACTTTATTCCTCAGATTGTTTTTGCGCTTGCTCTTGCTGCATGGTTCAGTAATGATGCAACCAGAATTAAGGGAAGAGGCTTCTTCAAAGTAGTATTCTATATGCCTAATATTATTACAGCGGCATCTGTTGCTATTTTGTTCAACGCTTTGTTTTCTTATCCAGTTGGACCGGTAAACTCAATTCTTGAATCATTGGGATTTGCAAAGTTCAACTTTATACAGTCCCCAACAGCTTCAAGAGGAATTGTTTCGTTTGTTCAGTTCTGGCAGTGGTACGGCTATACAATGATTGTTTTAATTTCAGGTATTTTGGGTATCAGTCCTGATATTTTTGAAGCTGCAGAAATAGACGGTGCAAATGGTGCTCAGAAATTCTTCAAAATTACTTTGCCGAACCTTAGAACGATTATGCTCTTTACACTAGTTACTTCGTTGATTGGTGGTCTCCAGATGTTCGATATTCCGAAGTTGTTCAACCTCGGTGGTCCTGATAACTCAACGATTACAGCCAGTGTATTTATTTATGATATTGCATTCTCAGGCAGTTATCTTTATGCAACAGCATCTGCTGCAAGTATGGTTATGTTTATCATAATCGCAATTTTGTCAGCAATCATGTTCTTCTTAATGCGTGATAAAGATGAAGCCAAATTATATAAAGCCGAAAAAGCTAGAATTAAGGCTTATAAAAAAGAACAAAAAGCTTTGGCTAAGCAAGGAGGCGGCAAATGAGCAAGTCTCTGTCTGCATCAAAAACTACTTTTAAATGTTTTGTATACATTGTTTGTATAATTCTTACAATTTTAAGTATTTTCCCTTTCTGGACAATGATTGTTAATGCAACCAGAAGTACTTATCAGATTCAGTCACACGCTGTATCTATTGTTCCGTCAAAATTCTTGATGAATAACTGGAAGATTTTGAACGGTAAGCAGTTCAATGCAATGCAGGGTTTTGTAAACTCTCTGATTATTGCTGTAGGCGCAACCGTTTGTGCTGTTTACTTCTCTACGTTGACAGCATATTCAATCGTAGTTTATGACTGGAAGTTAAAGAGAACATTCTTTACATTCATCATGGCAATTATGATGATTCCGTCTCAGATTGTTACAATCGGTTTCTATCAGATGATTTATAAAGTGCATCTGACGAATAACTTCCTGCCGTTGATTATTCCGGCGATTGCTGCGCCTTCCACGGTCTTCTTTATGCGGCAATACATGATTCCTTCATTGTCACTGGAGATTATTGAATCTGCACGTATTGACGGTGCTAAAGAGTTTTACACTTTCAATGCAATAGCACTGCCGATTATGAAACCGGCAATTGCTACACAGGCAATCTTCATCTTTGTTTCAAAGTGGAATGAATTGTTTATGCCGTTGGTTTTGCTTACAAAGCATGACCATTATACAATGCCAATTATGGTAAGTTTGCTCCGCGGTGATATTTACCGTACAGAATATGGTTCAATTTATTTGGGTCTTCTTCTTACAGTTTTGCCACTGTTTGTAGTATACTTCCTGCTTTCTAAGTATATCATTGCCGGTGTTGCACTTGGTTCTGTAAAGGGCTAAGCCAAACCACATAAGCTTTAGAAACAAAAAGCACCTTCACTTGAAGGTGCTTTTTTTATGCCCGGTTTCTGTGGTTCGACAGGATCACCAACCGCGTAGATTAAGCCCGGTTGCTGAGCGAAGTCGAAGCAACCAGATACAGCGGTACTGTCATTGTTGAGCGGTCACTTCGACAGGCTCAGTGACCGCTCAGCACAATCCGGTGGTTGAACGTAGTCGAAGCAACCAGGCACAGCATCTATCGTTGTACTCTGCCAGAACCGTCACCGGCGCAAAGCGCTTCAACTTCTTTGCGTGTGGTAAGGTTAAAGTCGCCCGGAATTGAGTGCTTGAGACAAGAAGCTGCAGCTGCAAAATTAAGAGCTTTTTCTTCATCGCT
>JAGCTZ010000227.1 GCA_017963165.1 Treponema sp. | reverse complement strand
TGACTATTGTTGACAGTGATATAAATAAATTTGTATTTGATTTTTCTCAATTTAAAATTGATGGAAAAATACAGTATCCTGAAAGTGGCAATTCAGGATTTCCTTTAGCTGCTGCAAAAAATTTAAAAGAAATCACCGCATCTTCTTTTTTAACTGAAAAAATTAATGGACGAGAAGTAAAATATTCCCCAGACAATCTTTATAAAGGTATTATTTATCTTGACCGTGTTTATTCTTGGAATTGGGAACATTTGCCGTGGGTTGAAGGTTCAGCAGGAAACGGAATCGGCGAAACAATTACTATCGAATATAATTCACCTGTAATTGGTTTTTCGATTTTAAATGGTTATGTTGAAGAACTGAACGTGCGCTTTATATTATTTGCGTAAAACGAACGGTGGAGGTAGAATGATGTTGGACTTGAGTAAATATGAAGCACTTGCGCCTATGCATGGGTTAGGTTTAGAAGTATTTGTGAATGAAGTAGGAATTGAAAAAGAAAGTTCTGTGGATTTTTCAATGAAAATTATCTCTATACCTGATGCAATTGAACTTTTGAAAAGTGACCCATGTTTACATTTTGTTATTAGTGAACGTGAATTTATGACACCTCTCCGTGAGTATCTTGAGAAAGAGTTCCCTGGGCGAGTCGTCATAGAATAAGTGCGAATCATTATCGTAATTTTGGATAGATGAATTTCAACGGAACTTTATCATATTCATTACCATAATAGTATGCGTTGAGAATTGACATCAACGATGTTCTCCCTTCATTTGTTTGAAACGCGATTTTCAAAAATGGGTATTTTTCAGAAGTCTGCTCAAGAAACTGTGCTCAACGATTGCTTCTCTGGAATGGATTTGTGGAAAAATAAGTATAAAATTTCTAATTCTGAAGATGAACGATAACACAGATTGCCGTATACAAAAAGCAAAAACCGGCAGTCTTTGTACATGACCGCTGTTTACAGATAACCCGGGATTCCTAAGGGCAGAGTTCTTTTCGCAACAGCTTGTTCTACAGAAGAAGCGTGTTCTGCGAAAAGCGCCGCTTTTGCTTTGCAAAACCGGCAGTGTTTGTACACAAGCCCAATTATAGTAGATTAATCTAGGGTTATTAGGGGCGTGAAGCCCCTAAGCCGTGCCGGAAAAGTTCTTTTCGCAACAGCTTGTTCTACGGAAGAAGCATGTCCGGCGAAAAGCGCCGCTTTTTGTTTACACAAAAACCGGCAGTGTTTGTACACAAGCCCAATTATAGTAGATTAGTCTGGGGTTATTAGGGGCGTGAAGCCCCTAAGCCGTGCCGGAAAAGGAAAGGGTTTAAGGGAAAGGGAAAACCGCGCCTCGGATGAAGGTGTTTGCCCTTTCCCTTAAGCTAGATAAATCTTTGTGGCGGCGTAACAACCCACAGCGCGCGCAAAGTCTTGTCGCTTGTGTTTATGAGCACGTGTGGAGACGATGCCGCAAACGAGACGCTGTCGCCTTCGTTCAACGTGTATGAAGCAGTTTCATACTGAAGCGTCGCAGTGCCTTCCATTATGTAGCCGAATTCTCTGCCTGGGTGGCCGTAAGAGCCGCGGTGTGTCTGCGATTTCGGCGGAATCG